>JALVUB010000286.1 GCA_027023915.1 Sedimenticola sp. | reverse complement strand
CCTGCCCAACACCGCGCGCATCCGCCGCGCCATGGAGCAGCTCGAGTTCTGCTGCGTGCAGGACTGCTATGTGGACACCGAGTCCAACCAGTACGCCCATCTCTACCTGCCCGCCGGCACCTGGGCCGAGAAGGACGGGGTGATGACCAACACCGAGCGGCGCATCAACCGGGTCAAGCCCATCACCACGCCGCCGGGCCAGGCCAAGCCGGACCTGTGGATCTTCAACCGGGTGGCCGAGCGCTTCAACACCGACGGCCGGGTGAAGTTCCCCGAGAAGGCGGCGGACATCTTTCTGGAGATGGCCGAGCTGTCGCACGGGCGGCTGGCGGACATCTCCGGCATGGACCACGAACTGATCGAGCAGAACCGCGGCATTCAGTGGCCCTACACCCGGGAGCAGCGCGAGCGCGGCGAGCCGCCACCGAAAGGCGGCAAGCGCATCTATACCGAGCCGGCCAGCTTCAGCTACCCCAACGGCCGCGCCAAGCTGATCCCGCTGCCCTTCGTGGACAACAACGAGCAGCCCGACGAGGAATACCCTTTCTGGCTGAACACCGGGCGCCTGATCGAGCACTGGCACGGCCGCACCAAGACCGGCAAGATCGGCAACAACAACAAGTTCAGCCCCATCCCCTTCATCGAGATCAACCCGGACGCGGCGGAGGATCTGGGGATAAGGCGCGGCGAATACGTGCGCCTGGTTTCGCGGCGGGGTGATGCCATCGCCATGGCGCAGCCGACGGGCAGGGTGCCCTACAACATGGTGTTCCTGCCCTTCCATTTCCACGACTGCGCCAACCGCCTGACCCTCGGCCTGCTCGACCCCCACTCGCGCCAGCCGGCCTACAAGCAGTCGGCGGTGCGCATCGAGCGCATCGAGGACCAGGTGCATGCCGCGCGCCTGAGCCGGGAGATGCGGAAATTCTGAATGGTTGGGGTGGCCGTGGCCTGCCCGCGGGGTATCCGATGCACGGAAGCGGAGGCCAAGCCCCGGAAAAACTGCCCTCCGTCCCCGCGGGCAGACCACGGCCACTCCTGACCGATAACAAAGATATCAATCAGAGATGTTCAAGAGAAGAGAGAACGAACCCGATTACGCCCTGCTCGACGATCCGGTGAGCAGGGAGCGCAACCGCTATGGCAAGCCTATCGAGACGGCGCCGGAAGACAGTCCCCTGCGCCGGCAGCCCTTCGTCATCAACGGCGAGGAGAGCCCCCAGCAGAATCCCAACCGCTACAAGCAGCACGGTTTCTATTTCAACGCCGACAACTGCATTGCCTGCCACGCCTGCGAGGCCGCCTGCTCGGAGAAGAACGACGTGCCGCCGCACCTGGCGTTTCGTTCCGTGGGCTTTGTGGAAGGGGGCAGCTACCCCGACTACCGGCGCATCAACATCTCCATGGCCTGCAACCACTGCGACAACCCGGTCTGTCTCAAGGGCTGTCCCACCCGCGCCTACACCAAGTTCGCCGAGTATGGCGCGGTGCTGCAAGATCCGGACATCTGCTTCGGCTGCGGTTACTGCACCTGGGTCTGTCCCTACAATGCGCCCCAACTCGATCCGGTGAAGGGGCAGGTGAGCAAGTGCAACATGTGCGTTGACCGCCTGGAGGTGGGGCTCAAGCCCGCCTGCGTGGCGGCCTGCCTGGGCAAGGCGCTGGATTTTGGGGTGATCGAGAACATCCCCGAGGGCCGGGTGCAGGCGGAGACCGAGATTCCCGGTTTTCCACGCACCGACATCACTCATCCCAACATCCGCTTCCAGCAGATGAAATCCATCCAGCGGGAGATGGTGAGGGTGGACAACATGCCGCTGAAGTATCACCGCGCCGAGGACGAGAAGCGCTACGAGCCGGAGGTCGATCCCAAGAAGGGACATCAGCGGCAGTGGAACTGGAAGAAACTGCTCGGCTCTCACGAGAACGCTCATATCGCCTTCACCCTCAGCGTGCAGGCGGTGATGGGCGCCTTCGCCCTGCTGGTGCTGGGCGGCTGGCTGGGCGCGCCGGCGGTGGAAGCGCTGCGCGCCTCGCCGGCCTGGCTGCCGACCCTCGGCGTCATGGTGGCGCTCATGGCCTTCGGCCTGTTCAAGCTCAACATGCACCTGGGCAAGCCCCACCGCTTCTACCGCGGCTTCTACAATCTGCGCTTGTCGCCGGTGAGCCGGGAGATCGCAGGGGTGTCTCTCTTCTTCGCCGGACTGGCGGGGTACGTCCTGTTCAACCTGTTTTCCGGCGGTTGGGCGGTGGTGCTGCGGAACCTGTCCGCGGGGCTGGCCCTTGCGGGCACCGCCTTTGGCGGCTACTACATGTACAAGCTCTATCGCATCCCGGCGCGGCCCTTCTGGGATCACTGGCAGACCGGCAGCAGCTTCCTCGGCACTGGCCTTACCCTGGGCAGCCTGTTGCTCATCCTGGCCGGCCTGGCGGGCGGCGTGCTGGATGGTGAATCGGCGCGTCCCCTGGCGGCGGTGGCCGCCCTCGGCCTGCTGCTGGAGGGGATCGGCCTGGCGGCCCACGTCCGCGCCATGAGCGGCGCGCGCAGCGAGGGGGCCGCTTCCTGGTACGAGCAGGTGACCACCTACGGCTGGCCTTATTTGTTGCGTAACAGCCTGCTGGCCGTGGCCTTGTTGATGGCCGCCGGGTTGGCCTGGCTGGGCGGGCCGGGCTGGGTTTACGGCTTGTTGACCGCTCTGGCAGTGGCCTCGGCGATCATCGGAAGGGCGCTTTTCTATGTGTTGGTGATTCCCACCACAATGCCTGGCGCCTTTTTCTGGCGCAACCGGGGGTTTGTGGAGCACGCCCGCGAGGTGGGGCTGGCCGACATGCCCCAACTTGGCGTTGCCTATGAGCGACATCACCCTTTCCGGGCGGATGAGTTGTGGCAGACCATTTGCGAAACCACCTTGCGGGAGAAGCTGGATCAGTTGCGAAGAATCTTCACCGGCTGACATCACCAGTTCCCCGAACCGGTTGGCATCGCCCACGGAATGGGCGAGGATAGCCATTCGCTTCGAGGAACAGGTGTATGGGCGTGGTTGAATTTTCTCCCGTGCTGGGCTTTGCCGCCTTTTCCGGCAGCGGCAAGACCACTTTGTTGGAGCGGGTCATTCCGTTGCTCCGCCAACGGGGATTGCGGCTGGCGGTGGTCAAGCACTCTCACCATGATTTCGAGATGGATCGTCCGGGCAAGGACAGCGACCGTTTGCGTCGTGCCGGCGCCGGGCAGGTGCTTCTGGCTTCACCCTGGCGCACCGCCTGGATCAGGGAAGGCGACGGCAGAACGGAACCGGCGCTCGAAGAGCTGCTCAATCGGCTGGATCATTCGCAACTGGACCTGGTGCTGGTGGAGGGGTTTCGCCATGAGCCCATCGCCAAGATCGAGATCCACCGGCCCGCCCTTGGCACGCCTCTTTTGTGTCGGGATGACCAGAAAATTCTGGCCATTGCCTGCGACGAACCGCCGTCGAACCCGCCCGATCTGCCGCTGCTCGATTTGAACGATCCGGTAGCGGTGGCTGAATGGATAACCGGCTGGATGCAATCTGGTTGAAAGGCATGGGCTTCACGCTGGAGTTCCAGGACCGGCTTCTGGACTTGGCGGCCGAACTGGATCAGCTTCGCTCTAGCCTTCTGTCACAAGGGTTGATACCGGGCAAGGTGGTGGCCGCCTGGGAGTGCGACCCTCACCTGGAAGCGCTGCTCCTGCTGTTGCTGCCCTCCCTGGGCTCGCCCTTT
>JALVUB010000285.1 GCA_027023915.1 Sedimenticola sp. | reverse complement strand
CCAGCAGCCTGCTCCGAATCGAAGCTGTTGGTCATCAGGGCCCCCACCTTCTTGGTCTTGTCGAACAGCAGGTTCTCCTTGATCTGGTTTTTGGTCAGACCAAAGTCCTGCATGCGCTCGTAACGGAAGTACTTCAGGGTATGACAGCCCTGGCAGTAGTTGACGAAATACTTGGCGCCACGCTGAAGGGCCGCCTGGTCGGTCAGGTCGATGCCGGCCGACTCCAGTTCCGGTTCCTCGCTGGCCATCCCAACCAAGGGCAGCAGGGCCAAGGAAAGAATTGCGATCAGCTTTTTCATTGGGTCACCCTCTCCGGTACTGGTTTGGTTTTGTCGATCTTGCTGTAGAAGGGCATGGCCAGGAAGAACAGGAAGTAGTAAACGGTCCCGATCTGCGCCACCAGGGTACGCCCCGGGGTGGCCGGCTTCATGCCCAGGTAACCCAATACCAGGAAGTCGATCACGAAGAGCGCAATCGCCACCTTGGAGATCATGCCTTTATAACGGATGGACTTCACCGGGCTGCGGTCCAGCCAGGGCAGGAAAAAGAGGATAACGATGGAAGCCCCCATCACCAGCACGCCCCATACCTGGGTACCGGCAAAGCTGGGCACCGCCCGCAGCATGGCGTAGAAGGGGGTGAAGTACCAAACCGGCGCAATGTGCGGTGGCGTCTTCAGCGGGTTGGCAGGCTCGAAGTTGGGATGTTCGAGAAAGAAACCACCCATCTCAGGCAGGAAAAAAACCACCCCAAGAAAGACAATGAGGAAGCCCGCCACGCCGACGATGTCCTTCACCGTGTAGTAGGGGTGGAAGGGAATGCCGTCGGCCGGGGCGGTGTCGCTCCAGCGATTGCCCTTGGGGCCCTTCTTGATTTCGATGCCGTCCGGATTGTTGGAACCCACCTTGTGGAGCGCCACGATATGCACGAACACCAACGCAGCCAGAACGAAAGGCAACAGGTAGTGCAGGGCGAAGAACCGGTTCAAAGTGGTGTCGGAGATAACGTAATCACCACGAATCCACACCGAAAGGTCATCACCGATTACCGGAATGGCGGAGAAGAGGTTGACAATGACCTGGGCGCCCCAGTAGGACATCTGCCCCCACGGCAGCAGGTAACCGAAGAATGCGGTGGCCATCATCGCCAGATAGATCACCACGCCGATAATCCACAGCAGCTCGCGCGGCTTGCGATAGGAACCGTAGATCAGGCCACGGAACATGTGCAGGTAGATGACAATGAAGAAGGCCGAGGCGCCGGTGGAGTGGAGATAACGGATCAGCCACCCCCAGTTCACGTCACGCATGATGTACTCAACGGAGGCAAAGGCCAGGTTGGCATCGGGTTTGTAGTTCATGGTGAGCCAGATGCCGGTGACGATCTGGTTCACCAGCACCAACAGCGCCAGCGAGCCGAAGAAATACCAGAAGTTGAAGTTCTTGGGCGCGTAATACTCAGCCAGGTGCTCTTTCCACACCTTGGTGAGCGGATAGCGCTCGTCGATCCAGTCGATCAGGCGGCTCATGCGGCACCTCCTTTCTGGTCTTCGCCAATGACAATCACTGTATCACTCTGGTACCTGTGGGGAGGCACCACAAGGTTCTTGGGAGCAGGCACGCCTTTGAACACCCGCCCTGCCAGATCAAACTTGGAACCGTGGCAAGGGCAAAAGAAGCCACCGTACCAGCTTGGCCCCAGGTCTGCGGGGGCAACGTCGGGACGAAAGGTGGGCGAACACCCCAAATGAGTGCAAATACCCACCGCCACCCAGTACTTGGGTTTGATGGAGCGGTGCCAGTTCTTGCAGTACTCCGGTTGTTGGGGGACTTCCGAATTGGGATCGACAAGATTGTCGGTGTGTTTTTTCAGGTCTTCCAGCATCTGGTTGGTCCGATGGACAATCCAGCACACCTTGCCGCGCCACTTGACCCGCAACAGCGCGCCGGGCTCCAGCTTGCTGACATCGGCCTCCTCGGGCGCGCCCAACGCCTTGGCGCGAGCGCTCGGCTGCCAGTAACTGATGAAGGGAACGAGTGCAAAACCCGCACCCACCGCGCCCACGCCGGCCGTGGCCGTGATGAGCGTGCGACGTTTCTTGAGGTCCACGCCTTCTGAGCTCATGGATGGAAACCCCCGTCAGGTTGAATTGAAAGATCCGGTTGGGAATGACCTACACCGCCAATCCCAGCTTTTCAGAATATGCTGATTTTCTAGCCAGAAGATAACGCCGGATTATCGCCTATCAGGGCGCTGATTTCAAGATTTCAAACCGGATTGGGAATATCGAGATAACGATGGGTCAGACCGAACTTTTGGGCCAGATGGTCACCGAGGGCCCACGCGCCGTAACGCTCCGTGGCGTGATGCCCGGCCGCAAGATAGTGGATGCCCCGCTCTTTTGCCAGATGGTAGGTAGGCTCTGAGATTTCTCCGCTGAGAAAGGCCGGAAAACCAAGATCGGCAGCCTGCCCGATCATCCCCTGAGCAGCGCCCGTGCACCAGGCCAGCCGGTCCACGGGCTGCTCTCCCCCCTCTATTACCAGTGGGGCGCGACCAGTAACCTTTTCCACCCGACGAGCCAACTCTCCAATCGACAAAGGCTCTGAAAAACGTCCTGCCCACAAAAGGCCATCGTCGGACACCGCTTTGGCATCTGCCGCCTCCAGCAAAGCGCCCAGCCTGGCGTTGTTGCCCAGTTGTGGATGGACGTCCAGCGGCAGGTGGTAGGCGGCAAGGCTGATGCCGTTGCGGATAAGAGCGGCGACCCTGCGCCCTTTCACACCGGTAAGCGGCTGAGGCTCCCCTTTCCAGAAGTAGCCGTGGTGTACCAGCATCAGATCGGCACCCCACTCCGCCGCCGCTTCAATGAGCGCCAGACTGGCCGTGACACCGGTAACCAGCCGTTTCACATCATCCGCGCACTCCACCTGCAACCCGTTGGGGCAATAGTCATCGAACCTGGCCACCTCCAAAAAGTGGTCGCAATAGCTGATGATTTCGTGCAATGAGGCCATGGAAGCGCATGGTAGAATGGCCGGAGCATGAAAATCCAGCGTCTTTTCACTTGCTGCTGCCCAAAGGCACTGGGCTGGTCGCCGCGCCGCCAGTGCTCTTAGAGGCCCGCCATGAACAAAACTTATCCTGGCACCAGATCCATGATGTTGTGGCTGACAATTTATTTCGCCGTGCTGATCTGGTCCGCCATCCACCCCAAGGACGGATTCACCTGGTTCCTCGAGGTGGTGCCCGCCCTCATCGGCCTGGCGGTGTTGGCCGTCACCTGGAAGCGTTTTCCGCTGACCCCCCTGGTTTATTGGCTGATTCTCGCCCACTGCATCATTCTGATGGTGGGCGGTCACTACACCTATGCCGAGGTGCCTCTGTTCGACTGGATCAAGGACTATTTCCACCTGAAGCGCAACAATTACGACAAGGTGGGTCACTTTGCCCAGGGCTTCGTGCCCATGATGATCGCGCGTGAAATCGTGGTACGTCTGAAGGTGTTTCAAAGCACTGCCTGGCGCAATTTCTTCCTGCTCTGTTTCGTGCTGGCCTTGAGCGCATGTTATGAATTCATCGAATGGTGGGTGGCCCTGGCCAGCGGTGATGACGCCACTGCCTTTCTTGGCACCCAGGGGGACCCCTGGGACACCCAGTCGGACATGTTCATGGCGGCGGTCGGTGGCGTCAGCGCGCTGCTTCTGCTGTCGAAATGGCACGACAGGCAGTTGCAAGGGTTAATGTCGCGGGAAGCAA
>JALVUB010000284.1 GCA_027023915.1 Sedimenticola sp. | reverse complement strand
CTGGATCTGCGTCCATTGCCAGGCTGGGGGTGGTCGGTGTTCAACGGAGCGGTCTCGCTGCTTCTGGCGGTGATCTTCATTGCCGGCTGGCCCTTCAGCAGCCACTGGCTGGTGGGACTGCTCGTGGGCATGAGCCTGGTGTTCGACGGCGTCGCCCTGCTGGCCTTAACCTCACGCCCAAAGAGCCCTTGAATCTCAATACATCATGAGCGAAAAGAAAAAAGAATCCCACTCCCTGGAGCAAAACCTTGAAGCGCTGGAGGCCATCGTAAAACAACTCGAAAACGGTGACCTGCCTCTGGAAAAGGCGCTGAAACTGTTCGAACGAGGTATCGAGCTGACCCGCGCCTGCCAACAATCGTTGGAAGAGGCCCAACAAAAAGTTGAAATCCTCACTCAAAAAAGCCGTGACGCAGAACCGGAACCGTTCGATCCCGACACCCTTCCCTGAGCAACCGTTCAAGGCTTTTGCCGCCACTTGCGCGGAACGGGTGGAGCAGTGCCTGGAGCGCCTGCTGCCCTCCTCTTCCGTGCTCCCCAAAAGGCTGCATGAGGCCATGCGCTACGCCACCCTCAATGGCGGCAAGCGGGTGCGTCCGCTGCTGGTATATGCAACCGGCATCGCCGCCGGCGGCAACATGGAAATGCTGGACAGGCCCGCCTGCGCGGTGGAGCTGATCCACGGCTACTCTCTGGTGCATGACGACCTGCCAGCCATGGACGATGATGACCTGCGCCGGGGCCGCCCCACCTGCCATCGCGCTTTCGATGAGGCCACCGCCATTCTGGTGGGCGACGCGCTCCAGTCGCTGGCGTTTGAATTGCTCAGCGATGCCGGCTTTACCATCGATCCGGACCGGCGCATCGAAATGGTGCGGATTTTGGCCAACGCCAGTGGATCGCGCGGCATGGCCGGCGGCCAGGCACTGGACATCGACGCGGTGGGACAGACTCTCACCCTTCCCGAACTGGAAAACATGCATATCCACAAAACCGGCGCCCTGATCCGGGCCAGCGTGCGGCTGGGCGCCCTCTGCGCCGGCACCGAGGGCGATCGCCAGCAGGCACTGGACCACTACGCCAAGGCCCTGGGGCTGGCATTCCAGGTTCAGGACGACATCCTGGACGTAACCGCCGAAACCGAGGTGCTGGGCAAAACACGGGGCAAGGACCTTGCCGCCAACAAACCCACCTACACCAGCCTGCTGGGGCTGAACGGTGCCAGGGAAAAGGCAAAAGAACTTCTCGACGAAGCACTTGGAGCGCTCAGCGGTTTCGGTGACGAGGCCGATCAGTTGCGCAACCTGGCCCGTTATGTGGTGGAACGCAATCACTGACCACATAGGCCGGAAAAACTCTCCAGAGAATCCGCTTTTTTGGCGTATCAGAAAACGCTAAAATAGTTTGTTTCCACCCACTCCCAAACGCCGACCAAGCGAATGACCAGTCACTGCACTACAGAGATCGAGGACGTCCAGGGCAGTCCGGACAACCGCCGGATCGCCATCGACAGGGTCGGCATCAAGGACATCCGACATCCCGTGCGGGTGCGCGACCGAAGCCAGGGCGAACAGCACACCATCGCCACCTTCAATATGTATGTTTTCCTGCCCCACGACTTCAAGGGCACCCACATGTCCCGTTTTGTGGAGATACTCAACCAGCACGAGCGGGAGATTTCGGTCAGCTCTTTCAAGGACATGCTGGTGGAAATGGTGGAACGGCTGGAATCCGAGGCCGGCCACATCGAGATGACCTTTCCCTTTTTCGTGGAAAAAACCGCCCCCGTGTCAGGCGTCAGGAGCCTTCTCGACTATGAAGTGACCCTGGTGGGCAGGTATGAGAAGGGGCTGCCACATCTCACCACCAGGGTACAGGTGCCGGTGACCAGCCTCTGCCCCTGCTCCAAGTCCATCTCCGACCGCGGCGCCCACAATCAGCGCTCTCATGTCACCGTCACCGTGGATGGAGATGATTTTCTCTGGATCGAGGATCTCATTGATCTGGTGGAAAGCGAGGCCTCCAGCCAGCTCTACGGCCTGCTGAAAAGGCCGGACGAGAAATATGTCACCGAATACGCCTATGACCACCCAAAATTCGTGGAGGACATGGTGCGGGACGTGGCCGCCCGCCTGGACAACGACCCAAGGGTTCGCGCCTACAAGGTGGAAGCGGAAAATTTCGAATCCATCCACAACCACTCCGCCTACGCACTCATCGAACGGAAAAAAGAATAAAGGAACGACCACCAAAAAGCCCGCCATTCCGGCGGGCTTTTTGGTGGCAGGTTGCGCCTCGATTACTTGTTGATGGACTGATAGTAATCCATCAGAATCTTGGCCACTTCGGGACGGGAGAACTCGGGCGGGGGCGCTTCGCCACGACCCAGCATCTCGCGCACCTTGGTGCCCGACAACAGCACAAAGTCTTCCTTGGTGTGGTCGGGCGCCTCGCGCATCATCACCACCTTGCCCAGTTTCTTGGAATAGGCGGTGTGGTCTGCCTTGAAGATCTCGATCTGCAACGCACCCTCGGGCACCTCGTCGTCGAAGATGGTCTGGGCGTCGAAGGCGCCGTAGTAATCCCCCACCCCGGCATGGTCGCGGCCGATGATGAAGTAGTCGGCACCCATGTTCTGACGGAAGTAGGCGTGCAGAACCGCCTCGCGGGGGCCGGCGTAGAGCATGTCGAAGCCGTAGCCGGTAATCATCACGCTGTTGGGCGGGAAGTAGAGATCCACCATCTTGCGGATGGCGGCGTCGCGTACCGGCGCGGGGATGTCACCCGGCTTGAGCTTGCCCAGCAGCATGTGAATCACCAAGCCGTCACAGCCAAGGCGCTCCATGGCCATGCGGCACAGCTCTTCATGAGCGCGGTGCATGGGGTTGCGGGTCTGGAAGGCCACCACCTTCTTCCAGCCACGCTCCTTGATCTCGTTGCGGATCTCCACCGCGGTGCGGAAAGTGTCAGGGAAATCAGTGATGAAGTAGGAGAAGTTGAGCACCTTGATGGGGCCGGAAAGCGCGTTGCGGCCCTGGCTCATCCAGGTGGCCACGCCGGGGTGTTCCATGTCGTCGGTACGGTACACCTTGTCGCGCATGACGCCCATCTGCTCCTCGGTGACCTTTTCGATGTTCTCGATGTCCATCACCGCCAGCACCGGGTTGCCATCCACGTTGGGGTCGCGCAGGGCGATACGCCTGGCGTCGCCGATGGAGGCCAGCTGCTCATCATCAATGAGGCACATCACCGGAACCGGGAAGAAGGTTCCATCGGTGAGGGTCATCTTCTCGGCTGCGCCCATGGCGTCGGCCACGTTCATGTAGCCTTTCAGCGGCGAGAAGTAGCCGCCACCGAGCATCACGGCATTACCGGCGGCCTGGGAGGTAATCACCACCGAGGGAAGACTTTCAGCTTCCTTGGAAAGGGCCTCGTGTTCGTCCACGTCATAGACGAAAAGAGGGTGCAGCTCATCGGAACCAACAGGATTAATCATCTGGCGTACTCCTGAACGAAATGGGGTGAAATTTCGGTGCGCAAACACTACCAGAAGGACGGTTTTGGCGCCGCTAACTTCTCTTTATGACGCCAGTAATTTTTTGCTTGACCAGGCGGTGGCACCCATGCGGACAACACTTCACAAATTACCGAGACAGGCTTTCAGGCTACTGACCGGGAAGCCGCCTTTAATATAGAAATATATTTTTATCAATTAGTTATATTATATTTTTAAGGAAGCTCTGATAAAAGCCTTCCATGGC
>JALVUB010000283.1 GCA_027023915.1 Sedimenticola sp. | reverse complement strand
CTTTCGTGGAGCTGGGCTTTCGAGGCAGGCCGGAGAAGGTGGATGCCGCTTTTGATGAACTGCGGCGCGGCCTTGAAGCGCTGGGAATGGCTTACGAGGTAAACCGGGACCGCGCCTAGGGCTTCCAGGAAGGTTCCTTGCGCTCGTGTCCCGCCTCGGCCAGCCGGTCGAGGTAACGGGTCCAGTAGATCGCCTGCTTGTGTCCCAGCTCGTAGAGGTAACCCCAGTCGTAGAGGCCCGAATCGTGGCCGTCGTCGAAGAAGATCTTGATGGCGTACTGGCCCACCGGCTGGATGTCGTTGATGTTCACGTCCTGCTTGTCCACTTGCAACCTGGCGCCCCGCCCGAAATGGCCGCGCACTTCGGCGGAAGGGGAATAGACGCGCAAAAACTCCGCCGGGTAGGTGAAGCGGCTGCCGTCGTCAAATGCGATCTCCAACGCGTGGGATTTGCGGTGGACAATGATTTCGGTGGGGCGGGGCCTGTTGCTCATTCGATCCAGCCTCCCAGGTTTTGTCGGGCGATGTCCGCCAGGGCCCGCAAATGGTCGGGCCGGTTATTGAGACAGGGGATGTAGTGGTACTGTTCCCCGCCTGCATTCAGAAAAAGATCGCGGTTCTCCATGGCGATCTCCTCCAGCGTTTCCAGGCAGTCGGCGGCGAAGCCAGGGCAGAGCACCTGGATATTGCGCGCTCCTTCTCTTGCCAGTTGTTCCACAGTGGCGCTGGTATAGGGTTGCAGCCAGGGATCGCGTCCCAGCCGGGACTGGTAGCTGAGCCGCCATTGGTCTGATGTCAGACCCAGCGCCCCGGCAAGCAGCCTGACGGTGCGCTCGCACTGTTGCGGGTAGGGGTCGCCCTGGTCGGCATACTTTTGCGGAATGCCGTGAAAGGAGAACAGCAGCAGGTCGGGTCGGCCTTTCTCCTGCTGGAACTCCTGTACGCTTGCCGCCAGGGCCCCGATATAGCCGGGGTGATCGTGATACTGATCCACCATCCGCAAGGCGGGCAGATGGCGCCACTGTTTCAGCTCGTCCACTACCGCGTCGAAAGTGGAGGCGGTGGTGGTGGCCGAATATTGAGGATAGAGCGGCAGCACCAGAATGCGCCGGCAGCCGGCATCGCGCAGTTGCCGCAATCCGGCTGCAATGGAAGGGTTGCCGTAACGCATGGCCGGCACCACCATCACCTTGTCGCCCAGCAGTGTTTGCAGCCCTTCGGCCTGGCGCTGGAGATGGCGCAAAAGTGGCGAGCCCTCTTCCGTCCAGATCTTGCGATAGGCTTCGGCGGAACGGCGGGGGCGGGTGTTGAGAATCACTCCATGCAGCAGGGGCCACCAGAGCCAGCGCGGCATCTCCACCACCCTGGGGTCCGACAGAAACTCGGCAAGATAACGGCGCACATCGCCTTTTTTGGGCGAGTCGGGCGTGCCCAGGTTGACCAGCAGAAGGCCGATGGTGCTCATGAACGGTTTCCAGCAAGCAGCGAGGATGCTAGTTTACACGCTGGATCGGTAAAGAAGCTTTTCGACGTGGAAGATCCAATGAAATTCTGCACCGCCTGTGGCGGCCCGTTGACGCTGCGGGTGCCGCCGGGCGACAGCCGACAGCGCCATGTCTGCACCCGATGCGGCAGGATTCACTACCTCAACCCCAAGCTGGTCACCGGCTGCATTCCCGAAAGCGACGATGGACGCATCCTGTTATGCAGGCGCGCCATCGAGCCCCGCCACGGCCTCTGGACCCTGCCGGCGGGCTTCATGGAGAACGGCGAGAGCTGCCAGCAGGGCGCGGCGCGCGAAACCCTGGAAGAGGCCAACGCCCGGGTGGAGATACTTCAGCTCTACACCACCTTCAACCTGCCCCACATCGACCAGGTCTATCTTCTCTTTCGCGGCCGCCTGTTGGATGGTGGCTTTTCGCCAGGGGAGGAGTCTCTCGAGGTGGATTTGTTCAATGAAGCCGAGATCCCCTGGGACCAGCTCGCCTTCGCCGTGGTGCGGGAAACCCTGCGGTTCTACTACCAGGACCGCCGCCAGGGCCGTTACCAGCCCCGGGTGGGCGACATCCGCTGGCGTGGCGGCGGGGCGGCGGATTATGAGATGACCTTACTATGACTCGTCATGCCTGCTGCCGCCCATAAAGGCTGGCGTAAAGCCCCCCTTCCTGGATCAGGGCTTCATGGTGGCCCTCTTCGACGATGCGGCCGTCCTCGAAGACCAGCACCCGGTCGGCCTGTTTCACCGCGCTCAGGCGGTGGGCGATGATGAGGGTGGTGCGGCCTTCCAGGAAGCGGCCCAGGGCCTGGTGGAGGCGGGCCTCGGTGTCGGTGTCGAGGGCCGAGGTGGCTTCGTCGAGGATCACCACCCTGGGTTCGCGCAGCACCATGCGGGCCACCGCCAGCCGCTGGCGCTGGCCGCCCGACAGGCGCACGCCGTTGCGGCCGATGCGGGTCTCCAGGCCGTCGGGCAGGTGGCGGATCACCTCGTCGAGCTGGGCCACCTCCAGGGCCCGCCACAGCTTTTCGTCGGGGATGTCGTCGCCGAAAGTGAGGTTCACCCGCACGCTGTCATTGAGCAGCGCCGGATGCTGGAGCACCGTGGCCACGTTGTCGCGCACCACATCCAGGCCGATGCGCTCCACCGGCACGCCGTCGAAGCAGATCTTTCCGGAAGTGGGCGGATAGAGCCCCAGCAGCACCTTCACCAGGGTGCTCTTGCCGCCGCCGCTGGCGCCCACCAGGGCCACCTTCTCGCCGGCGGCGATCTCCAGGCTCACGTTATTCAACACCAGGGGGCCGTCGCCGTAGCGGAAGCAGATCTTCTCCATCTGGATGGAGACGGTGCGCTTGCCGGCGAAGGGGTTTTCCCGATGCGGGAAGCGCGGCTCCAGACGCACGTCCACCAGGGCGTTGATGCGCGCCAGGGCGGCGCGTGCTGCGTGGTAGGCATACTGGATGTTGAGCAGTTCCTGCACCGGGCTCATCATGAACCAGAGATAGGCGAACACCGCCAGCATCTCGCCGATGGTGAGATCGGAGTAGAGCACCATCAACATGCTCACCGCGCGGAAGAGATCGAAACCGAAGAGAAAGACGGTGAAGGAGAGGCGGTTGGCGGCGTCGCTCTTCCAGGTGAAGCCGGCCGAGCGGGTGCGGATGCGGTCGGCCTTCTCCACGATACGGCGGATGTAGTGCTTCTCGCGGTTGGCGGCGCGGATCTGCTCGATGGCGTCCAGGGTTTCGGCCAGGGCCTCCTGGAAGGCCTGCCAGGCGCGGTTTTCCACCGCCTTGAGCTGCTTCACCTTGCGTCCGAAGCGGGTGGTGACATAGATCACCACCGGGTTGAGAAAGAGGATGAAAAGGGCCAGTCGCCAGTTCATCCACAGCAGCACCCCGGCGGTGCCGATGACAGTGAGCAGGGCGACGATGAACTTAGAGGTGGAGGTGCTGACAAACTGGTCCACCGCGTCCAGGTCGGTAACAAGGTGGGAGGCCACGGTGCTCGGCCCCAGCACCTCGTATTCGGCCATGGAGAAGAACTGCAAGCGGTGGAGCAGGTCGCGGCGGATGCGGAAGATCACGTCCTTGGAGATGCGGGTGAAGGCCCTGGTCTGCCACACGGCGAACACCAGCGCCAGCAGCCGCAGCAACAGGGTCAGGGCCAGCACCGCGAAGATGTAGAGCACCGGCCCGTGCCAGCTTTCGGGAAAGAGGCGGTTGCTCCAGGCCACCAGGGTGCCGGGCTTGTGCAGCAGCACCTCGTCC
>JALVUB010000282.1 GCA_027023915.1 Sedimenticola sp. | reverse complement strand
CCCTCTCGAAAACAGAGAGGAATGGCCAGATCAGAGAGAAATCCCGGACTGGAGAGGACGGAAGGGCGGCTCTCGAAGTCCGCAACTCTCCTCAGGAACCCGCAGGAATACAAAGCCTTCCGCAACGAAAAAGGCCAACCCGTCCGGGTTGGCCTTGTGGTATTGGTGGTGGGGCAGGGAGTCGAATCATGATCCGGACGGTTCTGGCTTGGTCTGTAACACCTTTTCTTCGAATTGCCTGCGTTTATCAAGCAGTTCCTTGGAATACTTGCCATTCCGTGGTGTGAGGCGGATGTAGTCCGCCAATATCATCTGACAGCGTTGTGCCTTGTAGGTGCGCAAGTAAGGTGAGATCTGGGCAAGTAACTGGAGGGCCTGCCTGTTGTAGATGGCGAAAGTGTAGCTTGGTGTGTGCCGAGCGCGTGTAGTTCGTTTGCGGGTGATTTTTCCCATCCCCACGGTTTGCTTGACGAATTCCAGAAGACTCAGCTCGGTATTGCTTATGGTGACAGCAAGCTGCCGGTTTTCGTTGCGATGCTTACGGGTGAGGGTGATGGTGCCTTCTCCATCCAGGAGTCCTGCAATGTAAGCGGCTTGGGTGGGAGTGAGCCGATTTTGAGATTCTCGAGCAGCCATCCGTAGCTCCTTCGAAATATACGCAAGGAGGTTATAACAAAAAGCCCGGCCAGGGGGCCGGGCGGGTGTTGGTGGAGGCGGCGGGACAGCGATTCCATGTCTTTCGACATGGGCTGGACTATACCTTCATCCTGCCGGAGCAGGATGCGGGGCGTGTTATCCATCGCCTGATGGTGCGATGAATCCTAGTGCCGGCTCCGTCTCCTGGATTCAGCCGGTCTATGAGTCTCTACAGGGCAGGCCTGAGGTTGGCCCTCTTCCTACCCCTCGGTATTGCCATGGCGGCTGACGCCGCTTTAGGTTCCACCGATGTGAGCCCCGTTTTCACTCTGCCCTTGCGGACAGAGGCGACCCTTGGTTGATCGAACCCGCGTCCGCGGACCCTCCGCCCTCGGCTCTACATGCTTAGTCCGTCTATTGAGATTTAACCGCTGACCACCCGGCGGACAGGGCGGTTTCGCGGCGAGTCCGGTGAGCGTTTAACGGTTCGGCCCCGGACGAGCCTTGCCGCGATCCCGTGGTGGATGACGCCTCGAATCCGGACCCCACGGGCGCGGTCCGGTGAGACGGCACTCTACTGGTGTTTAGGCAGCGAGTGCGTAGTTGTCGTCGTTGGCAACTATCTTTTTGCAGAGGGATTTACGAGGATCTCTGCATCCTCGGCATGCACCTCGGGTTTTGCAATCCACGTCGAAAGCCGTGTCGCCCCCGAATCCAAGCAGTGAGACAGTCTATGCCGGGAGAAGTTCCTTTGCAAACACCGCCCTCACCCCGGCCCTCTCCCGCAAGCGGGAGAGGGAGAGCGCCCAACAGGTGAGAATTGTCACTGCGTGCCGCCTGGGCCCGCCGTAGAATCAGGGCAAACGGCAACCGGCGGTATCCCAATGGAGATTCCGGAGAGCGAAAGAAAAGCGGCGCGCTGGGCACACGATCTGTTTGTGCTGAACATCTTTTTCTTCCACCTGCTGCTCACGCCGGCCACCCTGGTGCTGGACCTGGGGCGCAAGGGGATGCTGATCCCCCTGGCCTTTTCGGGCCTGGTTATCGCCTACACCTGGTGGCGCGGCCGCAACGAGCAGCGGGCCTTCGTGGCGGCCCACTGGCGGCTGGCGTTCCGCCGCTGCAAGCTGCTGATGTGGGGTTATGCCGGCACCGCGGCCATCTTCCTGCTGGCCGAACTGCTCACCATGGGAATGAAAGACCCCCACATGGCCAACATCATGCTCACGGTGGTGACCCGCATCGCCATCATGCCCACCCTCATCATGGCCATGGTGACGGTGGTGATGGAGGCCTCGGCGGGCGGCCTGGCCTCGAAGGGGAGGCTCCATGAGAAGAGCGAGCCGGCGGTTTCAGGCTGACCTTTATGCCGTTTCTCCTGAACTGGCGCTTGTAGGTCGGACTTTAGTCCGACAAGGCACCACCTGTGTGTCGGGCTGAAGCCCGACCTACCTGTCGAGAGGCGGCAGGGGGCAGTCCAGCAGGGAGGAGAAGGCCCGCAGCAGTTCCCGTTCCAGGGGCTCGATGCGGCCGTCGGCGGCCACCGCGGCGGCGCATCCCTTGAGCAGCAGGGGCTTGCGCAGAGGGCGGAGTTGCGCCAGCCGGGCCATGGCAAGATCCAGCCGCTTGGCCGTGAGCTTCTCTTCGGGGGGCGGTTCCAACTCCGCCAGTCCCATGGCCTGCAAACCAGCCTGAAAGGCGTGCAGTCGCGCCATGCCGCCATCGTGGGTGTAGTGGACCAGATAACCGAGCATGATTGCGATCTCTTTCTTCAGCGGACGCAGACTGTTATAGCGCCCCAGGGGCGGTCGGCCGCCTTCGAAGGCCATCGCCAGATTGCGCAGCACAATGGCTTTGAGCGCCCATTCGAAGGGGCTGATGTGGCCGTCCATCTCCACCAGTTGCAGCAGGTTGTCGCGGAACAGTCGGTACTGGCGCGGCGAGAGCTGCCGCAGCGCGGGCAGGGCCATGTCCACCAACGCCAGGCGCAGGCTCGGGTCCAGGCGGGCCACCTGTTCCATGTGCCGCTCCGTGGCTTCGGCCACGCCGGTATCGGCATATTCCCGCAGATGGTCGAGCTGGCGCTGGAGCAGCTCACTATCCTGATGCAGCACCAGCGCATAGATCAGCGCGCGGGCGCCGTGGGGTTCGTGAGCCGCCGCCTCCAGCGGTTGGGGGATGGCGTCGAGCAGCCTGCCGGCCTGTTCCAGCTCGCTTTGGCCGCGGGCGGCGGTGGCCTGTTCGATGCTGTTGAGCACATTGGTGAGCACCACGGCACCGGCGGCGATATCCCGCGCGTCGGGGCGGTGGCGTTGCTCCTCTTCCTGCTCGACGGCGATGGCCGACTGGGGCTCGGGCAGGATAAATTCACCGTCCCAATGGGGATCGAGACGCAGAATCCGTTTCTCCAGCGGCGGGTGGGTGGCGAATAGGCTGTTGAAGCCGAACAGGTAATGGATGCCCTCGCCGAAATAGGCGTGGCTCAGCTCCTCGGCGTCGGGGTGGCGGATCAGCGAGCCTTCGGCGTCGCCGCCGATCTTTTTCAACGCGCCGGCGATGCCCTGGGGCTCGCGGGTGAACTGCACCGACGAGGCGTCGGCCAGGTATTCGCGCTGGCGGCTCACCGAGGCTTTTATCAGGTTGCCGAAGAAGACACCCACATAGCCCAGTATCAGCAGGCCCAGGCCCAGCAGCACCAGGGGCACGCTGGCGTTGTTGTCGCGGCCGCGGCTGCCGCTGCTGCTGAAGGCGCCCCAGCGAAGCAGCATGCGACCGATGAGTGCCACCATGAGGATGCCAAAGAGGATGCCGATGAGGCGGATGTTGAGGCGCATGTCGCCGTTGACGATGTGGCTGAACTCGTGGCCGATCACGCCTTGAAGCTCGGCGCGGTTGAGTTTTTCCAGGGCGCCACGGGTCACCGTCACCACCGCGTCGCCAGTGCCGTAACCGGCGGCAAAGGCGTTGATGCCGGATTCGGCGTCCATCACATAGACCTGTGGAACCGGGGTTCCGGCGGCGATGGCCATCTCCTCCACCACGTTGAGCAGCCGCTTTTCCAGGGCGTCGCGCGGGTTGCCCGACACCAGGCGGGCCCCCATCATTTCGGCGATGGCGCTCCCACCATCCTTCAGGGTGAGGGTGCGGATGAAGCTGCCCAGCAGGATCACCACCGTCACCCCCACGCCGATCCAGATGAAGCGCGCCCAGTCGAACTTCTCCCAGAAGGTTGTGGGGGTGTGCCCCTGGACATAGTAATCGGTGGAGTACTCGGCAAAGAACATGATGAACAGGTTGGTGAGCACCACCAGCGACAGTATCGCCAGCACAAAGAGCACCACCAGCCAGCGGGTCTTGCGGCGGGCCTGCTCTTGCGCGGCGTAGAAGTTCATCAGTCAGCGGTATCAGAAAGAGACCTTTGGCGCGGCCTGAATCTGGGCGCTGTCCTCGAACTCCAGCAGCTTGGCGTCGGTGGGATGGCCGAAGATGCCGGCGAACACCACCGGCGGGAAGGACTGGCGATAGGTGTTGTACTCCATCACCGCGTCGTTGTAGGCCTGGCGGGCAAAAGCCACCTTGTTCTCCGTGCTGGTGAGCTCTTCGCTGAGCTGCATCATGTTCTGGTTGGCCTTCAGGTCGGGATAGGCCTCCATCACCATGTTGAAGTGGCTCATGGCACCGGAGAGCTGCTTTTCCGCGCCTTCCAGATTGGCCATCGCCTGGGCACTGCCGGGTTCGCTGGCGGCCTTGGCCAGGGCGTTGGCGGCGGCGTTGCGGGCGGCGATCACCGCTTCAAGCGTCTCGCGCTCGTGCTTGAGATAGCCCTTGGCGGTCTCCACCAGATTGGGGATCAGGTCATAACGCCGCTTGAGTTGAACCTCGATCTGCGCAAAGGCGTTTTTGTAGCGGTTTTTCAGGCTGACCAGCCGGTTGTAGATGGCAATGACATAAAGAACGATGGCGGCGATGATCGCCAGGACGACAATGGTGGCGGTTCCCATGGGTTTATCTCCTGTTGTGGCTGACGGGGAAAATCCTAACACGAGATGGCCGGGCTTTTATTTACAGAGGGCGGTACTGTCTTGCCGAGTATGCCGTGGGCAAAAGCCGGCTGTTTATCAGCCTGTTCCAAAATTGGATAAGATGAAGCATTCGGCGGGTAGCCAATAACGGGGCAATATTGAACCCTGGAATGCGGCATTGGTTCAGAGAGAAGTAGGAGTAAAGGGAAATATCGCTCCAGGCATGCGCGTGGTCATCCGTGATGCCGAGTGGGTGGTGCGCAAGGTCGATCTGGCCTCGGACGGCGGCCAGATGCTCACCTGCGACGGCGTCTCCGAACTGGTCCGCGACCAGCCGGCGATCTTTCTCACCAGCCTGGAAGACGGGATCCAGGTGCTCGATCCTGCCGAGATCCGGCTGGAGCAGGACGACTCGCCCGGCCACGCCGACAGCCTGCTCTATATCGAGAGCCAGCTGCGCCGTCAGTCCATCAACGACGACCGGATCCACATCGCCCACGAGGCGGCCATGGATCTGGTGCCCTATCAGCTCGAGCCGGCCATCCAGGCGCTGCGTCAGCCGCGCCAGCGCATCCTCATCGCCGATGCCGTGGGCCTTGGCAAGACCCTGGAGGCCGGCATCCTGGTCTCCGAGCTGATCCACCGCGGGCGCGGCCGGCGCATCCTGGTGCTCACTCTCAAGAGCATGCTCACCCAGTTCCAGAAGGAGTTCTGGAACCGCTTCACCATCCCCCTGACGCGCCTCGACTCCATCGGCCTGCAGCGGGTGCGCAACCGCATCCCCACCAACCACAACCCCTTCTACTACTACGACAAGGCCATCATCTCCATTGACACCCTGAAGCAGGACAGCGAATACCGCGTGTACCTGGAACAGGCCTGGTGGGACATCATCATCATCGACGAGTGCCACAACGTGGCCGAGCGGGGCACCAGCAGCCAGCGCGCGCGGCTGGCCCGCCTGCTCTCCACCCGCTCCGACACCCTCATCATGCTCTCGGCCACGCCCCACGACGGCCGCGCCCGCAGCTTCGCCAGCCTGATGAACATGCTCGACCCCACCGCCATCGGCGATCCCGAGCACTACACGCACGAGGATTTTCGCCACAAGGGGCTGGTGATCCGGCGCTTCAAGAAGGACATCCGCGACCAGGTGGAGGGGGAGTTCCGCGAGCGCAAGGTGTTTCGCCATCACCACCAGGCCACCCCGCAGGAGGAGGCCGCTTATGACGCGCTGCTGGCGATCCCCTTCACCCGGAAGGGCGAGGCGGTGGAGGCGGAGAAAAACGCCCTGCTGCGCGTGGGCCTGCAGAAGGCCCTGTTCTCCAGTCCCGCCGCCTGCCGCCACAGCGTGGCCGAGCGCATCGCCAGGCTGGAGCGCAACGCGGCCGGCCTTACCGAGGCCATCCAGGCCGAACTCGACGGTCTGCAAGCCCTCGACCGGGCGTTACAGGCGATCACCCCCGAGCACTACAGCAAGTATCAGGCGCTGATCGGCCTGCTCACCAGCGAGGCCTACGCCTGGGATCCCGGCGCCAGTGACGACCGCATGGTGATCTTCTCCGAGCGGCTGGAGACCCTCAACTTCCTGCAGGACCAGCTCCGCGCCGATCTCCGGCTGCGCGCCGACCAGATCACCCAGCTACACGGCGGCCTGAGCGACATCGAGCAACAGGAAGTGGTGGAGGCCTTCGGCAAGCCCGAGTCGCCGCTGCGGGTGCTGTTGTGTTCGGATGTCGCCTCCGAGGGCATCAACCTGCACTACCAGTGCCACCGCCTGATCCATTTCGATCTGCCCTGGTCGCTGATGGTGTTCCAGCAGCGCAATGGCCGCATCGACCGCTACGGGCAGGAGCGGGAGCCGCGCATCGACTACCTCATCACCCGCAGCGAGAACCCCACCATCCGCGGCGACATGCGCATCCTCGAGGTGCTGGAGGAGAAGGACCGCCAGGCCTACGAAAACATCGGCGACCCCTCCGCCTTCATGGGCGTGTACGACAGCCAGCAGGAAGAGGCACTCACCAGCCAGGCCATGGCCCGCGGCGAGGATGCCGAGACCTTCGACAGAAAGTACACCCCGGAGGCGCACCAGACCGAGGCCGACGAACTGCTGGCCCTGTTTCTCGGCGACGGCGTCCCGCCGGCAAGCGGCATGGACGAGAAAGCCGGCAAGATGCCGGCGCTCCCGGACGACCCCATCGACCCCCTGCCCAGCCTGTTCGACAGCCATTATCACTGGGCGGAGCGGGCGCTGGCACGACTGGAGCAACGCGGCGAGGCCCTGCAATGGACGGCCGACGCCGCGCGCCACCACATCCGCCTCACCATCACCGACGACCTGCACCACCGCTTCCGCTTCCTGCCGCGCGAGGTCTATCCGGCGCAGGGGCAGTTCCAACTCACCGACGACGTGGAGGTCATCAAACGGGAGATCGCCCGCTCCCGCGAGGACGAGAGCGCCTGGCCCAAGATCCACTACCTGTGGCCCCAGCATCCCCTCATGGAATGGCTCTCCGACCGCATGCTCACCGCCTTCGGCCGCCATACCGCGCCGGTCATCGCTTGGCGCGACGGCCTGGCGCCGGGCTCGGCGCTCTATCTGGTCTCCGGCGTGGTGCCCAACCGCAAGAGCCACCCGCTGGTGAGCGAATGGATGGCCATCACCTGTGACGGTCGGGGCGTCCGCGAGATCGAGCCCTTCCGCGACTGGCTGAAGCGCAGCGGTTTCGACGGCAACCCCATCCCCAACACCGGCGCGCCCCTGCCCTTGGAGCGCCTGCAACAGGCGCTGCCCGGCGTGATCGAGCAGGCCCGGGCCTGGATGACGGCGCGCCGCGACCGCTTCGAGGAAGTCATCAACGAACGGCTCGACCAACAGCTCAGGGAGCTGGAGCGCCTGCGCGAGGGTCAGTTGCAGCAGCTCGAACGGCAACTGGAGGCATCGCGGCAATCACCGGAGATGAAGCAGCACCGGCGCGCCCTGCGCGAACGCGAGATCAACGAGCTGTTCGACCAGTACATCGAGTGGGTGGAAGAGACCATGACCACCGAACCCCACCCCTGGCTGCAGGTCGTGGCCGTACTGGCCCACCCGGAGGGCTGAGCATGGCCATCAGCGACAGCGCGGCCACTCTGGTCGGCATCGACAACGAAAACGAGTTCTACAGCCACCACTACCTCAGCGAGGTCTTCCAGGGCGACATCAAGGCGCGCCTGCAGGAATGGGCCGAGCGCGAGCAACAGGCCAAAGAGGCCGGCGACGACTGGCGCGCGCCCTGGACCGGCCTGCGCAACCTGGCCCGTGAATACTTCGCCACCAGCGACCGCCTGCGCCGCGAGCGCGCCGCAAAAAACCGCATCGGACTGCAACGCGGCCTGTTCCGCCAGTTCATGACCGTGCTCGGCCATGGCTGGCGGCCCCACGACATGGTGCTGGAGGAGGGCGGCGAGATCCCCGTGCTCGGCACGGCGCCCGAGGCCCTGCCCGAGCTGGTCGTCCTCGGCGCCCTCGACCTCAACCACGAAGGCATCGACCCGCTGGAGTTGCGCCCGGTGCGCGAGCAGTTCCACGGCGAGGCCCCGCCCGACCCCGAAATCTTGCGCCAGAGCTGGAACGAGATCATCACCAGGCGCCTCTTCGCCCAGCCCCATCCCCCGCGCTGGGTGCTGCTCATGGGCCACAGCCATCTCCTGCTCATCGACCGCCTCAAGTGGAACCAGAACCGCCTGCTGCGCTTCGACTGGGACGAGATCCTCGGCCGCCGCGACGACGCCACCCTCAAGGCCACCGGCGTGCTGCTGCATCGCGAGAGCCTGCTGCCCGAGGCGGGCGACAGCCTCCTCGACCGCCTCGACGAGAACGCCCACAAGCACGCCTTCGCCGTCAGCGAAGACCTCAAGTACGCCCTGCGCCAGTCCATCGAGCTGCTCGGCAACGAGGCCGCCCGCTATCTCATCGAGCACACCAAGACCGGCTACACCGGCAAGAACGCCCTCGACGCCGACCAGCTCAGCCGCGAGTGCCTGCGCTACATGTACCGGCTGCTGTTCCTGTTCTACATCGAGGCGCGCCCCGACCTCGGCTATGTGCCGCTGCAATCCGACGCCTACCGCCTCGGCTACAGCCTGGAGCGCCTGCGCGACCTGGAGCTGGTGCGCCTGGAGAGCGAGGAGTCGCGCAACGGCTACCACCTGCACGAATCCATCCAGCGCCTGTTCCGCCTCATCCACGAGGGCCACGACGGCAGCGGCAGCGGCACGGCCGACGCCTTCGCCCCGGTGCACAACAGTTTCAGCATCGAGCCGCTCGACAGCCACCTGTTCGACCCGGCCCAGACCCCGCTGCTCAACAAGGTCCGCTTCCGCAACGAGACCCTGCAGCAGGTGATCCGCAAGATGTCGCTCACCCGGCCGGGCAAGGGGCGCAAGCGCCGGGGCCGCGTCTCCTATGCCCAGCTCGGCATCAACCAGCTCGGCGCGGTGTACGAGGCCCTGCTCTCCTACCGCGGCTTCTTCGCCCAGGAAGACCTCTACGAGGTCAAAAAGGCCGGCGAGCAGCCGGACGAACTGGACGCCGGCCACTTCGTCACCGCCGCGGAGCTGGACCAATACACCGAGGAAGAACGGGTCTACGACCGCGACGAGCAGGGCCACCGGAAGCTGCGCGTCTATCCCAAGGGCAGCTTCATCTACCGCCTGGCCGGCCGCGACCGCCAGAAATCGGCCTCCTACTACACCCCCGAGGTGCTCACCCGTGCCCTGGTCAAATACGCCCTCAAGGAACTGCTCGAGGGCAGGAGCGCCGACGAGATCCTCCAGCTCACCATCTGCGAGCCGGCCATGGGCTCGGCCGCCTTCCTCAACGAGGCCGTCAACCAGCTCGCCGAGGCCTACCTGGAGCGCAAGCAGGCCGAGCTGGACCGGCGCATCCCCCATGAGGACTACGGCCGCATCCTCCAGCGGGTGAAGATGTACATCGCCGACCGCAACACCTTCGGCGTGGACCTCAACCCGGTGGCCGTGGAACTGGCCGAGGTCTCCCTGTGGCTCAACGCCATCCACGGCGGCCGCCAGGTGCCCTGGTTCGGTTACCAGCTCTTCACCGGCAACAGCCTGGTGGGCGCCAGCCGCGCCGTGTACGAGACCCACCTGCTGGGCAAGCGCCCCAAGGGCCAGGCCTGGTACGACCAGCCGCCCCGGCGCCTCGACCCGCGCGGCCTTGCGGATGCCAACGCCGGGGGCGGCCGCCAACCCACCCAGATCTACCACTTCCTGCTCCCCGACCCCGGCATGGCCGACTACCGGGACAAGACCGCCAAAAAGCTCGAACCGGCCCACTTCGAGCGCATCAAGCGCTGGCGCAAGCAGTTCTGCCAGCCCTTCAGCGAGGACGAGATCGCCGTGCTGCAAGGGCTCTCCGAGGCCATCGACCGCCTCTGGGCCGAACACGCCCGGCAACTCGCCGCCGACCGCGCGCGCACCGAAGACCTGCTCCACGTCTGGCCAAACGACGTAGGTTGGGCAAAGGCGCATCGGCGCCGTGCCCAACAAGATGCCGAGCGTGTTGGACACGCTTCGCTTGGCCCAACCTACAACTCCCTCTCCCCCTCAGGGGGCGAGGGCCGGGGTGAGGGGGCAACCCCCTTCACCACCACCCGCGAAAAAGACCGCATCCGCGCCACCGGCATCTTCAACACCAACAGCCGCTACGCCAGCGCCTACCGCCGCCTCTAGCTGGTCATGGACTACTGGTGCGCCCTCTGGTTTTGGCCCATCGAACAATCCGAACTGCTGCCGGACCGCGCCAGCTTTCTCATGGAGATCGGCCTGCTGGTGCATGGCAACGTGCTCGACACCGGCCCGGCGCAAGGTGAGCTGGACCTGGCCGCTGACAAGAACACCGGCATCCCGCCGACTCTTCAAAATGCCGCCGGAACGGCGGCGCTCCCAGGCACCGGCCAGACCGCTTCCCCCGATGGGAGCGCCGGCATCCTGCCGGCTTCCCCGTCCTCGACCATGGCCGGCGAGACGCCGGCGCTCCCGCTCGAAACCACCGACGACGCCTCGCGCTTCACCGACCACAAGGGCCAGCTCCACATCGAGCGCCTGTTGGAACATTCACCCCGCCTGCGCCTGGTGGACGCGCTGGCCCGCCGCCACCGCTTCTTCCACTGGGAGCTGAGCTTCGCCGACATCTTCGCCCAACGCGGCGGCTTCGACCTGGTGCTGGGCAACCCGCCCTGGATCAAGGTGGAGTGGCAGGAGAGCGGCGTGCGGGGCGACTACAACCCCCTGGTCAGCCTGCGTGGGTTCAGCGCCAACCAACTGGCCGACACCCGCGCCGAGGCCTTCGAGCACTACCCCGGTCTGCGCGATGCCTGGTTCGCCGAATACGAACAGCAGGAGGCGACCCAGAACTTCCTCAATGCCACCCAGAACTACCCGCTGCTCAAGGGGGTGCAGACCAACCTCTACAAGTGCTTCCTGCCGCGGGCCTGGATGATCGGCAACGAGCGGGGGGTGAGCGGCTTTTTGCACCCGGAGGGGATCTACGACGACCCCAAGGGTGGGCGCTTTCGAGCGGCGGTGTATCCGCGGCTGCGGCGGCATTTTCAGTTCCAGAACGAACTGAACCTATTTGCCGATGTGGATCACCACGCCAAGTTCAGCATGAATATCTATGGCGCGCCGTCCGGGATCGGCTTCGACCATCTGGCCAACCTCTACGCCCCGGCCACCATCGACGCCTGCTACCGCCACGACGGCCAGGGTCCGGTGCCGGGCATCAAGAACGACCAGGGCAAGTGGAACACTGAGGGCCACCGCAGCCGCATCCTCCCGGTGGACGAAGGGGCCCTGGCCACCTTCGCCCGCCTCTACGACGAGCCGGGCACGCCGCCGGACCAGGCCCGCCTGCCGGCCCTGCACAGCCGCGAGCTGCTCTCGGTGCTGGAGAAGTTCGCCGCCCAGCCGCGCCGCCTGGGCGACCTCCAGGGCGAGTATCTGTCGCTGGAGATGTGGCACGAGACCAATGCCCAGAAGGACGGCACCATCCGCCGCGAGACCCGCTTCCCCGAATCCACTGAGGAATGGGTGCTCTCCGGCCCCCACTTTTTCGTCGGCACGCCCTTCTACAAGACCCCACGCCCGGTCTGCACCCAGAACAGCCACTACGATGTCCTCGACCTGGAGACCCTGCCCGACGACTACCTGCCGCGCACCAACTACGTGCCCGCCTGCCCGCCGGACGAATACCGTGCCCGCACGCCCCGGGTGCCCTGGGGGGAGAAACGGCGGGTGACGGCGTTTTATCGGTTTTTCGCTAGACGTGGATTGGGACCCTCAGCCGAGAGGACGCTTATCCCTTCGATTGTTCCAAGAGGGGTCGCGCACATTCACGGCGTGAATTCGACAACGTTTCGCCACAATAGCTGTTTGCTCGCTTTTTCCGGGTTGTGTTACTCGGTGGTATATGACTTCTTCGTTAAAACAACCGGAAAAAGCGACCTTTATGAGTCCCTATTGCGTCTGTTGCCTTTGCCTCAAAGTACTGATTCGTTGATTCTGCGCGTACTTAGCTTGAACTGCCTCACCACCCACTACGCCGACCTCTGGCAATCCTGCTACCGCCCCGAATTCAACCGGCAACGCTGGAGCAAGGACGATCCGCGCCTGCCCAACCGCTTTTTCGAAAACCTGACACCGAACTGGCAGCGCCACTGCGCCCTGCGCACCGACTACGCCCGCCGCCAGGCACTGGTGGAGATCGACGTGCTGGCGGCCCTGGCCCTGGGGCTGACGCTGGAGGAGCTGCTGACGATCTACCGGGTGCAGTTCCCGGTGATGCGCCAGTACGAGGCCGACACCTGGTACGACGCCACCGGCCGCATCGTCTTCACCAACAGCAAGGGCCTGGTGGGCGTGGGCCTGCCGCGCAAGGCCAAGAAGGGCGAGCCGCCCTGCCGGGTGATCCTGCCCGACGGCAGCGAGCAGGAAATGCCCGCCGCCTGGGAAAAGGCCCGCGACCTGCCCGACGGCAGCCGCATTGAGCGCACCGTCATCGACGACACCCTCCCCGGCGGCCCGCGCGAAAAGGTCGTCACCTACACCGCCCCCTTCAACCGCTGCGACCGCGAGGCCGACTACCGCGCCGCTTGGGCCGCTTTCGCCGGGTCGGGTAAGGGCGCAGAGAATATCTACGGAACCAAACACCAAGGGAGTAAGGCATCATGATCAGTACCCTCCTCGAGAATCTGCTCCGCACCACACAATCAGCCGCAGTCACCGAGGTATTCCTCTGGATCATCTTGGCGGTGTTTTTGTTCTCCCTCGTTATGGGCGCCAAGGGACGCTGGAAGGGGCTGGTGGCCTACACACCGAACCTGCTCACCTCCCTGGGCATCTTGGGTACTTTCGTTGGCATCGTGGTCGGCCTCATGGGATTCGATCCCAATGACATCGATCACAGCATCTCGCTATTGCTGGGGGGATTGAAAACCGCCTTCATCACCAGCCTGGCGGGCATGGGCAGCTCCATCTTTTTCAAGTTCCTCAGTACGACGCCATTTCTGGTGTCGAGTAAGGTGGCAAAGCATGGAAAAGATGTGGGGCCTGCGCTGTTGGAGGCCCTGGAACAGCAGAACCAGGGACTGGAGGAGCTGCGCAAGGCCATTGCTGGAGAAGAGGAGAGCAGCCTTGCCGGGCAGATCAAGCTGTTGCGCAGTGATACCAACGATCACGCCCGTGCTGCCCAGCAGCAGTCGGAATTGGGCGTGAAACTGCTCAATGCGCTACGCAAGTTATCAAAAGAACAGCGCGAACACTTCCAGGCCTTTGCAAAAAATCTCTGGCAGCAGATGGAGACTTTTGGCGAGATGCTGTCGAAGTCTGCTACCGAGCAGGTGATCAATGCGCTCAAGGAGGTGATCAGCGACTTCAACAAAAATCTCACCGAGCAGTTTGGTGAAAACTTCAAGGCCCTCGACGCCTCGGTGCAGCGCCTGGTGGAATGGCAAGAGAATTACCGTCAGCAGCTTGCCGAAATGAAGGAGCAGTACCAACAAGGCGTGGCCGCCATAACCACCACCGAGGCCTCGCTGGTGCATATCAGCGAGGAGTCGCAGAAGATTCCGGTGGTCATGCGCCAGCTGGGCGAGGTGATGCAGGTCAATCAGCATCAGATCGAGGAGCTGGATCGCCACCTCGACGCCTTTGCGCAGGTGCGTGACAAGGCGGTGGATGCGGTGCCGGAGATCGGCAAGCGCATCGAAGAGATGACCGAAGGCGTCGCTGCCAGTACCAAGTCTCTGGTAGAGGGCGTAAAGGCCAGTGGCGACCAGATGAGAGATGCAATCACGATCAGTGCCCAGGAGTTCGAGAAGAACACCCAGGTCCTGAGCGCAAGCCTGGTGAACATGGCGGACCACCTGGTGGGGCAATCGGAAAAGATCGGCTCTCAGCTTGGAGACATGGCGGACGAACTGAACAACAACATCCGCAATATGGCGGCAGTACTGGTTGAGAGCTACAAACAGCTCAATGAGGAGGCGGCCTCCATGACCAAGTCGGCGCAGCAGGTCGGGCAGCAGTTGCAGCAGGATGTTGTGGAGATTCAGAAACGGGTGGCCGATTCCCTGGAGCAGATGCAGCGGCGCATGGAGTCCACCATCGAAGAGGTGATGCAGGCGCAGACACGGGAGACGAACCGGGCTCTCGAAGGCGTGACGGCTGCGGTCAAGAGCGCGGTGGAGCGCACGGGTGACAGCGTCAATACCCAGATGTCGGCCATCGATGAAGCCATGCAGCGTGAAATCGAGCGGGTGATGAACGAGATGGGGCAGGCGCTGGCGCGCATCAGCAACCAGTTTACGCAGGACTATTCCAGGCTGGTCGAGGCGATGGACAGGGTCGTCAGGCAGGGAGGCCGGGCCTGATGGCGGGTGGAAAGGGACAACTCAACGGATTCGACCTGCATAACGTCGAGGAGGAGGATCATTGGATTTCGGTCAGCGACCTGATGGCTGGCCTGATGATGGTATTCCTGTTCATTTCCATCGCCCTGATGCGCTCGGCTTTCGTGGAGCGTGACAAGATCCAGGAGGTGGCGGTCGCCTACGAGCAGAACCAAGTGGCCATCTATCAGGCATTGCTGGATGAATTCAGGGATGACCTGGATAAGTGGGGGGCCAAGATCGATCGCGCCAGCCTGTCGGTGGAGTTCCTGTCGCCCGAGGTGCTGTTCGACCGGGGAAAGATCAATCTGAAACCTAGGTTCAGGCATATTCTTTCTGACTTCTTTCCCCGTTACCTGGCGGTGCTGAAACGCTTCCGGGATTCGATCCAGGAGATCCGCATCGAAGGACATACCAGCAGTATCTGGAACAACCGTACCAGCGAGGACGAGGCCTATTTCAACAACATGGCACTTTCCCAGGGAAGGACGCGATCGGTACTCGAATACGTGTACCAGTTGGAACAGGTGGGAAAGGACCGGCCCTGGATCAAGAAGACCATTGCTGCGGTCGGATTTTCCTCTTCGCATCCCAAGGTGACTGCTGAGGGCAAGGAGGACCTCGAGGCCTCGCGGCGTGTCAGCTTCCGTGTCATCACCAATGCGGAAACCCAGATCCGCAAGATCATCGAGGGTTAGTCATGGCCAGGCTTCGAGTGGATTTCAGCGAGTTGCATCGCTGCGTGGAGCAGATGGGTACTGCTCCGGTCGATTTCACGGTGGACATTGTCCAAAGGCCGATTGATCCCGTAGATATCGCTCTTAGGGAAGGGCTGGAGATATCTCTTGAGGATATTTCCTACGATGGCGGGCTGCTATCGTATGAGGGAAGGCAGATTCTGCTCTACATAAAAGACCACGGAAACGGGGTTGGTGCGGCGCTGGAGGATGGGAAGAAGGGTCGGCGTTTTCATGTGGCCGATTGCAAGACTCTGGCGCAGATGCGCTCCAGGAATCGTTTTGATCGTTATTTCGTGACCAATAATCTGAGTGGAAAATTCGAGATCACAGGAGTCGATCCATATACCCGCCGAAAGTTGTCTGGCATGGCGAGGTTGTGGGTATGTCAGAACTGCCTGAAGAAATTGAACTACAAGGGTTTTGTTTCGGGCGCAACGGAGCCGAGAAACATGATTTGGAAGAACTTCAGCATCGATGAGTTCTTCAAGCGCTATAGCTCCTGTTTCAAATATTTGCCACATCACGCGGAAGATGACGATGCCCAGTATACTGAAGACTGGGCGCTGATCGCCGGCCGAACCAAGGCGGAAAGGGATTTCCGGTGCGAGCAGTGTGGGGTGCAGCTAACCGATCACAAGAACTTGCTGCATGTCCACCATATCAACGGCCACAAGAGCGACAACAGGCCCTCCAACCTGAAGGTTTTGTGTGCCGATTGCCATCGAAAGCAGGCTAGGCATGAGCACATGTTCGTCTCGCATGGGCAGATGCAGCTGATCAACCGCCTGCGCCGCGAGCAGGGCATCGGCCTGAAGGGTGCATGGGAAGAGGTATTGGAGATTGTTGACCCCGCCGTCGACGGCGTGGTGCGACTGTGCCAGAGCAGGGGGCTTCCCGTGCCGGACGTAGGTTACGAGTTGCAGAACGAGGATGGGGAGGTGGTCGGCGAGGCGGAACTTGCTTGGCCAGACTACTGGCTCGCCGTGGTGCTGTCCCCGGAAGACAAGTCGATGGCGGAGGGGGAGGGATGGCAGGCTTGGGAAATGATCGAGGTGCTCGACTGGCCGGAGCAGTTTGCGGAGCGCTTTGTGTGTTAAGGCTCCCTTCCAGCCTCACCAGTACACTCCCAACGCCGGTGGCAGGGCAGGCCGGGGTGGGGAATTGATGTGTTCAGGGTTGGCGGCAATCCCTGACCTTGGAACTTGTAGGCATGTGGTGTAGTCTACATAGCGTGGTCTACGACACATCGGGCCTTTCGCAACCGTCCACGGAAAACTTGCCATGCACGCCACCAATGTCCGAAACCTGAAAAAGAATCCCTCCCTCGCCCTCCGGCAGGCCGAGGAATCGCCGGTGCTGGTGCTCAAGGGGGATCAGCCGAATGCCTTGATCCTTCACCTGGAAGAATCCCTGTTGGAAAGCGAGCAGTCGGCCCGGCCGGCGCTGGCGGCCGCCCTGTTCAAGGATGGGACGCGTTCGCGGGGAG
>JALVUB010000281.1 GCA_027023915.1 Sedimenticola sp. | reverse complement strand
CCAGGTTCTGGTTGATGGCGTTGACCATCACCACCCCGTTGAGCACCGCCACGCCAAACAGGGCGATGAAGCCGATGGAGCCCGGCACCGAGAGGTACTGTCTGGTGAGGTAGAGTGACACGATCCCGCCGATGAGCGCCAGGGGCACGTTGAGCATGATCAGCAGCGCCTGTCCCACCGAGTGGAAGGCGAAGTAGAGCAGCAGGAAGATCAGCCCCAGGGAGAGGGGCACCACGATCATCAGCCGCTTCTGCGCCCGCTGCTGGTTCTCGAACTGGCCGCCGAAGACCACCGAGTAGCCGGGCGGAAGTTCGATTTCCTGGTCGATGCGTTCGCGCAGCTCCTTCACCAAGCCACCCATGTCCCGTCCCTCGACGTTGGCCTGGATCACCACCCGGCGCTGCACATCGTCCCGCCGGATCTGCGGTGGGCCGGACTCGATGGCCACCTCTGCCACTTCGCCCAGCCGCACCCAGGCGCCGGCGGGCGCTTGCAGCAGCAGGTTGCGCAGGGTCTCCACGTCCTCCCGGAAACGGGGTGCCAGGCGCACGTAGATGTCGTAGCGCTCGTTGCCACGGATCACCTGGCCGGCGGTGGTGCCGCCGATGCCGTCGGAGACCAGGTCCATCACCTGGGCCACGGGGATGCCGTAGCGGGCCAGCAGGTCCCGCCTGGGACGCACCACCAGTTGCGCCTCGCCCGCGATCTGCTCCATCTCCACGTCCCGCGTGCCCCGCACCCGGCGCGCCAGTTGCTCGATGGCCTTGCCCTTCTTCACCAGTACATCGAGATCCGGGCCGAACAGCTTGATGGCGAGCTGCGCCTTGATCCCCGACAGGAGCTCGTCCACGCGGGTGGCGATGGGCTGGGAGAAGGTGAACAGCAGCCCCGGATGCACCGAGAGCACCTGTTGGAACTTCTTCTGCAGCTCGAACCGGTTGCGGGCCGAGGTCCACTCCTCCACCGGCTTGAGTCCCACGTAGATCTCGATGTTGGAGACCGGCTCGGGATCACCGCCCAGCTCGGCGCGGCCCACACGGCTGGAGGCGTAAGTCACCTCCGGGAACTGCATCAGCCGCTGTTCCAGGTCCGAGGCCACCTTCAGCGCGGTATCCAGGCTGGCGGAAGGTGCCAGGGTGACCCGGATGTTGGTGGTGCCCTCCTCCAGCTCGGGAACGAACTCGGTACCCAGCCGCGGCAGCAGCCACAGCGCCACCGTAAACAGGAGCAGGGCGACCCCCACCACCAGCCAGCGCATGCGCAGCGCCAGGCCCAGGGTGTGGCGGTAGAACCACTCCAGGGGCCGGAACAGGGGACTCTCTCGATGGCGCAGGGCGCGGCGGAAACTGTAGGTGGCCAGGGCGGGCATCACCACCAGGGCCACCACCAGGGAGGTGATCATGGCCAGGACGATGGAGACCGCCATGGGCTGGAAGAGCTTGCCTTCCACTCCCTCCAGGGCGAACAGGGGCGCGAAGACCACGATGATGATGACCACGGCATAGAAGACCGGCCGGCCCACCTCCCGCGCCGCCTCCTGGATGCGCAACGCAATACCCCGACGGTCCTGGGCCGCGTCGTAAGGGTCCGGATCGCCCGGCGCGATCTCGCGCCGTGCCTGCTCTTCATGTTCCGGGTCGGGATGGGAGAGGTGCTTGAAGATGTTCTCCATCATCACCACCGAGCCGTCCACCATCATGCCGATGGCGATGGCCAGGCCGCCCAGGGACATGAGGTTGGCCGACAGTCCCCACCAGCTCATGGCGGCCAGCGCCAGCCCAACCGAGAGGGGCACGGAGATCAGCACCAGCAGGGTGGCGCGGAGGTTGAGCAGGAAGAGCAACAGCACCACCACGATGAGCACGAAGGCCTCCACCAGCGCCCGGCTCACGGTGTTCACCGCCTTTTCCACCAGGTCGGCCTGATCGTAGAAGGGCTCCAGGGTCACCCCTGCCGGCAACGCCTGCTGGATGGCCGGCAGGCGCGCCTTGATGGCGTCGATGGTGGCCTTGGTGTTGGCGCCCAGGCGCTTGAGCACGATGCCGGCCACCACCTCGCCCAGCCGCTCTGGCTTGCCGTCCGGCCCCCGGCGGGTCATGGTCACCGCCCCCTGCCGGATCTCCCCTCCGAAAGTCACCTCGGCCACGTCGCGCACGCGCACCACCACGCCGTCTCCATCCTTGAGGGGAATGTTGGCAATGTCCCGCAGACCGGCCTCTCCCGAACGGACCCAGCCCACGCCCCTGATCACCAGCTGCTCCGCGCCCCGGTCGAGATACCAACCGCCGGCGTTGCGGTTGTTGGCCTCGATGGCCTGGGCGATCTGGTGAATGGTAAGGCCGTAGGCCAGCAGTTTCCGTGGGTCTACCCGCACCTGGTATTGGCGTACCTGACCGCCGAAGGAGAGCACGTCGGTGATGCCGTCCACCGGCAGCAACAGCAGCTTCACCACCCAGTCGTTCAGGCTGCGCAGGGCGGTGGCGTCGTATTTCGGATTTTCCGAGCGCAGGATGTACTGGTAGACCTGTCCCAGCCCGGAGGTGTTGGGCCCCATCACCGGGGTGCCCACCCCGGGCGGGATCTTCTCCCGGGCCGCCTGCAACCGCTCGAACACCAGTTGGCGGGCAAAGTAGATGTCGGTGCCCTCCCTGAACACCACGGTGATCACCGAGAGCCCGGTCTTGGAGATGGAACGCACCTCCTCCACGTCGGGCAGGGCGTACATCACCGCCTCGATGGGATAGGTGATGAGCTGTTCCACCTCTTCCGCCGCCAGCCCCTTGGCCTCGGTGTTGATCTGTACCTGCACGTTGGTGACATCAGGAAAGGCGTCCAGATTGAGCCGGGGAATGAGCAGAGCGGCGCCGGCCAGGGCGGCCAGCAGGCCGAGCACCACCAGCAGGCGGTTGGAAACCGACCAGTCGATGAGTTTGTTCAACATGGCGGCACCCTCAATGATTGTGGATTTCGAAGCCGGACTTGGCCAGCTCCGACTGCACGAAGAAGGCGCCCCGGGTCACCACCCGGGTTCCCGGCGCCAGCCCCTCGATCACAGCGATGCCGGGCAACTGGCGCGCCAGCTCCACCTCCACTGGTTCGAACTTGCCGGGTTCTTTTTCCACGAACACCTGCCAGTCGCCGTCCGGACTGCGCAGCACCGCCTCCAGGGGCAGGGTCAACACCGGCCGGCCACCGCTTCCCACGGTGATACGCGCTGTGACGAACTGGCCCGGATGCAGGCGGTCTTCCGGGTTGGGCACCTCGATGCGCACCTGCAGGGTGCGGGTGGCCGCATCCAGGGCGTGATGCACCTGGATCACTCTGCCGGGAAGCCATTTCCCACCCGCCAGGATGCGTGCCGACGCATTCTTCCTCACCTTGCCAGCCTGGATCGGATCGGTGTGGGCTTCCACCCAGACCCGGGACTCGTCGGTGATCTCGAACAGCAGATCGCCCGGCTGAACCATCTGGCCCACCACGAAGCGGCCCTGGATGATGGTGCCATCCTGCGGGGAAAGAAGATCGAAGCGGCCGTCGGCACGGCTGACATCCTCGTTACGCGCCAGCTTCTGGATCTGTTCGGCGGTCATGCCGTAGGCCAGCAGCTTGGCCCAGGCCTGCTGGAAGGCGACCCGGCTCTCCAGCCGCCGCTGCTCCGAAAGCATTTCGCTGGAGAGCTTGCGCACCCGTTGCCAGTCACGGGCGGCGATGATGAGCGCCCCCTGGGCCTCGGCCATGACGGCGCTGGAGAGGGTCACCAGGGGCTGCCCCTTTTTCACGTGGTCACCCAAACGGGCACGGCGCGCCACCACCTGCGCCTGGATGCGCGGTGTCACCTGGCTGGTGGCGTAAAGGTTCAGCCGCACCTCGCCCGGCGCCTCGATCTCTTCCGGCAGGGGGTGGGGTTCCAGCCTGCTGGTCTGGATGCCGGCGGCTTTCATTTGCTCCGGCGTCAGATGGACCGCCGCCTCTTCCTCGTGCCCGTCATGTTCAGGGGCATGGCCTTCTTCCGCGGCGATGGGCTGAAAGGGGACGAAAGTCAGTGTTGCGAGCAGGCAGAACAGGCCGCCCGCCCGGATAAGGGTTGCTCTTTTCATGGGCCAATTTTCCGAGTGAATTGAACCGCCAGCCGCCGGGCGCAGGCCCGTGGCCGGTACGACGGGGAAAATCAGCCGAGGGTGGGCGGTTTCAGAAACTCCTGGAGCGGTGGGGAGAGGAGGGCGGGACGGTAGTCACTGCGGACCGGCTTGCCAGCCTCCACTGCCTGGAGATCGAAGGCGAAATGGAGCCCCGTGAGATGAGCCGCCCCATGAGCACAGTGGCCGCAATCCACGCCACTATGGCCGGCATGGCCTCCATCATCGGTCGCGGCGGTGTAGCCGTACTGGTACTGCTGTTCGCCATGCACATCGGCGGCCAGGGCCACGCCGTAGCCCAGGATGGAGATGGCCAGCCAGAGGATGAGAAAACGCCGAAGCATGAATACCACCGATGATGACGGGCAACAATCTACACCATGCCGGTTGCCCGGGCAATTCCGCCGCGGGCTGTTTTTCTCATCAGAATCGCTTCCGGTCGATGCCGAGCTTCTTCATCTTTTCCCACAGCGTCTTGCGGCTGATTCCCAGCGCCTTGGCGGTCTTCTGCATCTGCCCCCCGTGCAGCCGGAGGGCCTGCAGGATGGTCTCCCGCTCGGCTTCCTGACGCTGCCTCTTCAGCCCGGCGGGTTCGGCGGCCGGCAGCCCCAGCAGCTCGGGGCTGAGCGTGTCGCCGTCGCAGAAGATGCAGGCGCGGTCCACCAGGTTCTTGAGTTCGCGCACGTTGCCCGGCCAGTGGTAGGCCAGCAGGGCGTTGCGCGTCCGCTCGTCGATGGCCGGAGGGTTGGATCTTCCCACGCGGGCGGCGTTTTCCCGGATGAACTGCTCCGCCAGCCAGAGAATGTCTGCCGGCCGCCTGCGCAGCGGCGGGATCTCGAACTGCACCACGTTGAGCCGGTAGTAGAGATCCTCCCGGAAGCGCCCTTCCAGCACCAGCTTCTGCAGGTCGCGGTGAGTGGCGCACACCAGCCGCCCCTCGAACGGATATTCCCGTTCGCCCCCCAGCCGGCTGAAACGCCGTTCCTGGATGACGCGCAACAACTGGCTCTGGAGATCGAGGGGCATGTCCCCGATCTCGTCCAGGAAGAGGATGCCCCGGCCCGCCCGCTCAAAGGCGCCGAGATGCTGCCGGGAAGCGCCGGTAAAGGCCCCTTTTTCGTGCCCGAAGAGCTCGCTGGTGGCCAGTTGTTCGGGCAGGGCGGCGCAGTTGATGGCGACGAAAGGGGCTTCCGGATTCAGCAGCTCGTGGAGGTGACGGGCCAGCACCTCCTTGCCGACGCCCGATTCCCCCCGGATCGGCGCCCCCAGCCCCCGGGGGGGCTCCCGCCGGGCGATCGCCTGGACGACGGGGCGCATGCCGGGAACCACTTGCTCCTCTTCGCTGGCCGTATCGCCGGCGCGGGCCAAAAGATCGCGCAGCCGGGCCAGGAGCGCCGCCAGATCCAGCGGTTTGGTGAGGTAGTCGGCGGCGCCCTGGTGCAGCAGCCGCACTGCCTGCTCGATGCTGCCGTAGCCGGTGATGAAGACCACCGGAGGCGGCGGAGTAAAGCGCTGTTTCACCGCCTGAAAAAGCGCTTCACCGCTCATGTCCGGCAGGCGGATGTCGCTGAGGATGACACGGTGGCGCTTCTGCTCCAGGCCCGCCAGGGCGGCGGAGGCGGTGGTGTAGAGGCCGCAGGTGAGCCCTTCGAGCAGGAGGCGCTCATGAAGGGTCTCGCCCAGGATGGGATCGTCTTCCACCAGGGCGATGTCCAGGACCGGTTCGTTCATGCCGTCTCACCGTGAAGCAGGGGGAGGGTGACCAGAAAAAGCGTCCAGCCGCCCTCCGACCGCGCCGCGATCTCGCCGTGAAGCTGGCTGACGATCTGGTAGGTGATCCACAGGCCGAGGCCGCTGCCGCCCGATTTCCGGGTGTGAAAGGGCTCGAAAATCCGCTCCAACTCCGCCGGGTCGATGGGCGCACCGGTGTTGCGCACCGCGATCCGCAAGTTGCCGTCATCCGCCTGGATTTCCACCTCTACCTGGCCATCGGGCGATTCGGCGGCGGCCTGCACGGCATTCAGCGCGAGATTGAGCAGAATCTGGCGCACGGCATTGGCGGGCAGCGGCAGCTCGTCGCCGATCCCGCTGTGCCAGTGCGTCTCCACCGCCGAAGCAGCCCGGTCGGCCAGTACCAGCCGTTCGATGTCTTCAATATCATCCGGTGAAAAACGCCGTTTTTCCATGCGGCACTCCACCAGCAGGGCGGAAACCGTCTCCCGGATCTGTTGCAGACCCCGTTCCACCAGGGCCAGGGTTCTATCGGGGTTGCGCTTGCCTTCGGGACTCTGGCGATAGGTGTCGATGGCCACCAGCATGCCGGCCAGGGGGTTGTTGATCTCGTGGGCGACGCCGCCGGCGATGCGGCCGATGGCGGCCAGCCGGTCCTGGGTGACCATCTGCCGCTCCAGCGCCCGCTTGTTGCGCAGTTCATGGAGCATTTCGCTGAAGCGGTGGGCAAGCTGGCCGATCTCGTCGTCGCCGCCGGGAACAGGACACTGGAGCTCGTCCAGCGGCGCCTTGCCCAGCCGGCGCATACAGTCGGCCAGCCGCACCAGGGGCTGCACCATGCGGCTGCCCCAGACCCAGCCCAGGGGGGTGATCACCAGCAGCAGGGCCAGCATGCCGAGGAGGGCGCTGGCCAGGATCTCCATCAGCCGGTGCTGAACCGCCCCCCGCGGCCCCGCCACCAGCAGGGTGCCCACCGGCGTCTCTTCGGCCAGCAGGGGCATCAGGTAGAGCTGGCGCCCGTCGTGGCTGAAAAAACGGGGTTTTGCCGGCGGCCGCTTCGGCAGGAGCGACGCAAGGGAATGACCTGGCGGCTGGTCGTCCGGCCGGCTCGCCAGGGGGAACCACCGCGGCCGGTCGCTGACGAAGACCCGGCCCCGGCCGTCCAGTACCAGCCGGAACGGCGCGCGCTCCGCCTCTTTGTACCCGGCGATGCCGCCTCTCGGCCCGTGCAATGCGGTGTAGGCGGTCCAGACGTCGTCGTGCAGCAGGGCGTCGGTGAGCAGGGGCGCCAGGGCGTGGGCCTGGGCCTGGAGAGAGCGTTTCTGGTCCGATTCGAGGTTGATGCGGGTCTGCACGCCCACCACCAGCGAAAGAAAGAGAAAGGTCAGCAGGGTCACCGCCACCAGGCTCAACGGCACCCGGACCTGGAGACTTTTCAGGCGCCGGAACACCTTTCAGCCGCCCCCCCGGGCATCCACGCTGCGGGCCATCAGCGCTATCCCGGCATAGAGCCTGGCGGTGCGGAAGGTGAAACGGTCGAGGCCCAGCGAGGCGAGAAGCGCGCCCCCCTCCGGGTTTTCGTGCATCCGACCAAGCAACCGGCCGAGGGCCTCCCGCCGCGCCGGGTCGGCGTCCTTGCGGGTCACCAGGGGAGGGAAGCCGAATTCGGGCGATTTTTCGAAGACGCGGGTTTGTGACGTCAGTTCCGGGTGGAGCCGCTGCAACTGGTCCCAGACGTAGCCGTCCACGGCGCCCCCGTCTGCCAGGCCGCTGGCCACCGCTTCGATGACGTGGCGGTGGCCCCAGGTGAAGAAAGTGCGCCTGAACAGGTGGTTCTGGGGCTGTTTCTGGTGGGGGAAGCGCTGGTGCAGACGGTAGACGGGATAGAGATAGCCGGAATTGGAGAGGGGGTCGGAAAAGGCGAAGACCTTGTCCTGGAGATCCTCCAGCCGCTTCACCTCTTCCGCGTGTCTTTGCGTGATGAGATAGGAACGGTAGAGCGGCTTGCCCTGATAGACCGGCACCGCCAGCAGCGTCAGGGTGTCGATATAGCGCACATAGGGGTAGCCGCAGATCCAGGCGGCGTCCAGACGGTCACGCTCCAGCAGCTCCATGATCTCCTGGTACTTGGCACGCTGCACGAACTGCACCGGCTGCCCCAGTTGCGACTCTATCCAGCGTGCCCAGCGGTTCAGAAAGCCGACCCGATCGTCCAGGATCACCGGCGTGAGCCCGATGCGCAGCGACCGGCCGCCGCCGGCGATCACGCCGGGCGCCACCGCCAGGCCGCCCAGCAGGCCAAGGAAAGTCCGTCTGCGCATGGCTGAAAGCATAACGGCGGGCGGCGCGGTTGTCAGCGTTGGATGCAGACATTCGATTGCCGCGTTACGAAAACGAAACCCGGGGGTTTGCGCGACGTTACCTTCTGGTAACACCGCCGTTCGGTGGCGCCCTCGAACCGCCTTGAAAAGCGGCTTTTTTCGATTTGGCCCGGCCCTTGCAGGTGGGAAACCGGCGGCGGACAACGCCGTCCACGACCACCATCGAGGAGGAAACCCATGAGCAGAGTGAGCCGAAGAAGTTTTCTGAAACTGGGCGGTGCCGGCGTCGCGGCCGGGGCCGCTTCCCTTGCCCCGGCAGCCGCCCTGGCCAGGGGGCAGGCGCGCAATCCCGGGGCGACCACGCTGCCCTATCCGAGAAAGACGGTCGGCAAGGCCAGATCCCTGCCCGAGAACCAGGCGGTGTCATTCAACTATCCCGACGAACTCTCGCCCTGCGCGGTGATCCGCATGGGTTACCCGGTGCCCGGCGGCGTGGGGCCTCATGGTGACATCGTCGCCTACAGCACCCTTTGCGCCCACATGGGGTGCCCGTTGAGCTACGACCCCAAGTCGAGGGATTTCAAGTGCCCCTGCCACTTCAGCGTCTTCGACAGCGAGAAGAAGGGCCAGATGGTGACCGGGCAGGCCACCGAGAACCTGCCCAGGATCCGCCTGGAGTACGACAAAAAGACCGACACGGTGACCGCCGTGGGGGTCGACGGGCTCATCTACGGCCGCCAGGCCAACATCCTGTGAGGGGGAGGGCACCACAATGAAAGAGATCGACCGCATACCGCTGCCGCCTGCGGACGCCAGGAAGACCAACATGGTCTGCCATTTCTGTATCGTCGGCTGCGGCTACCATGTCTATAAGTGGCCCTTTGGCAAGGAAGGGGGAAGGGCGCCCCACCAGAACGCCCTGGGCAAGGATTTCCGCACCCAGCAGGCACCGTTGTCCGGCGCCATGACGCCGGCCATGGTCAACGTGGTGGAAGAGGGCGGAAAAAAATACAACGTGATGATCGTGCCGGACCGCGAATGCGTGGTGAACCAGGGGCTCACCTCCACCCGCGGCGGCCAGATGGCCTCGGTGATGTACAACCCGGACGGCCCCACCCGCGAACGGCTCAAGTATCCCCGCCTGTTCACCGGTGACGACTGGGTGGACGTGGACTGGAGCCAGGCGATGGCGGTCTATGCCGGCGTCACCAAGCGGCTGCTCGACACCTTCGGCCCGGACGCCATCATGTTCAACGTCTTCGACCACGGCGGTGCCGGCGGCGGCTTCGAGAACACCTGGGGCACCGGCAAGCTGATGTTCTCGGCCATCCGCACCCAGATGGTCCGCATCCACAACCGGCCGGCCTACAACTCCGAGTGCCACGCCACCCGTGACATGGGTATCGGCGAGCTGAACAACAGCTACGAGGACAGCGAGCTGGCCGACACCATCATGTTCATCGGCGCCAACGCCTACGAGACCCAGACCAACTTCTTCCTCGCCCACGCGCTGCCCAACCTCACCGGCGACACCCTCGAGAAGAAGCGCAAGTGGTTCAAGGGCGAGAGCGTGGACAAGGGGCGCTTCATCCTGGTGGACCCCCGCCGCTCGCTCACCGCCGCCATCTGCGAGATGAACGGCGGCGACCGCGTGCTGCATCTGCGCATCAATCCCGGCACCGACACCGCGCTGTTCAACGGCCTGCTCACCTACGTGGTGGACAAGGGCTGGCACGACAAGGCGTTCATCGCCAAGCACACCACCGGTTTCGAGAAGACCATCAAGGCCAACCGCATGAGCCTCAAGGAGTGCTCGAAGATCACCGGCGTGCCGGTGGCCGACCTGAAGAAAGCGGCCGAGTGGGCCTACAAGCCGAAGAAGTCCGGTCACCGCCCGCGCACCGCCCACCTCTACGAGAAGGGCATCATCTGGGGCAACGACAACTACCGCATCCAGTCGGCCCTGGTGGACCTGGTACTGGCCACCCACAACGTGGGGCGGCGCGGCACCGGCGTCTGCCGTCTCGGCGGCCACCAGGAGGGGTATGCGCGCCCGCCCTATCCGGGCAAGCGCCCCATCTACATCGACCAGGAGATCATCAAGGGCAACGGCCGGATGCTCACCGTGTGGGCCTGCAACGCCTTCCAGTCCACCCTCAACGCCCAGGAGTACCGCCAGACCCTCTATCGCCGCGCCAACATCGTGCGCGACGCCCTGGCCCAGGTGCGCGGCGGAAGCACCGAGGACATGGTGGGGGCCATCTTCGACGCAGTGACCAACAGAGGAGGGCTGTTCATCACCACCATCGATCTCTATCCCACCAAGTTCGCCCAGGCGTCACACCTGATGCTGCCGGCTGCCCATCCCGGCGAGATGAACCTCACCTCCATGAACGGCGAGCGCCGCATGCGCCTCTCCGAGAAGTTCATGGACCCGCCCGGCGAGGCCAAGCCCGACTGTCTCATCGCCGCCGAGATCGCCAACACCCTCAAGGCGATGTACGAAAAAGAGGGCAACAAGGAAATGGCCAAGCGCTTCTCCGGCTTCGACTGGAAGACCGAGGAGGACGCCTTCAACGACGGCTTCCGCAAGCCCAAGGGGATCGACAGCCAGGGCGGCCCCACCGGCCACCTGGTCACCTACGAGCGGCTGCGCAAGCTGGGCAACAACGGCGTCCAACTACCGGTGAAGGAGTACAAGGACGGCAAGCTGATCGGCACCGAGATGATCTACACCGACTACAAGTTCAGCACCAAGGACGGCAAGGCCCACTTCCAGCCCGCGCCCTGGACCGGGTTGCCGGAGATGGTGGAGTCGCAGCGCAAGAAGTACAGGTTCTGGATCAACAACGGCCGCACCAACCACATCTGGCAGACAGCCTACCACGACCAGCGGCTAGACTTCCGCCGCCACCGCTATCCCATGGCGCCCATCGAGATCAACCCCGAGGACGCCAAGGAGCTGGGAATCGAGTCGGGCGACGTGGTGGAGGTCTACAACGACTTCGGCTCCACCTTCGCCATGGCCTACCTGGAACCGGACCAGCGCCGCGGCCAGACCTTCATGCTGTTCGGCTACTTCAACGGCAACGTGGGGGACGTGGTCACCAGCTGGACCGACCGCAACTACGTGCCTTATTACAAGGGCACCTGGGCCAACATCCGCAAGGTGAGTTCCATGAAAGACTACAAGGAAAAGGTCTCCTTCAAGCGGCGGCGTTACGTCTGAGGTACCGCTCTTTCCTTTCTTGGCCGGCTTCCCCAGCGGGAGCCGGCCTTTTTGCGGAAAGAGGTATCATCATTCCCAAAGATCAGATCAATAATCCGAAAGAGGAGTGACCCGAATCATGCCCAGATTGAAACCGCTGTTACTGCTGACCCTGCTGCTGCCACTGGCCGCCTGGGCCGAGCCGGACTTTTTCGTCGATTCCGACTGGCTCTCCGAGCACAAAAGCGATCCCAACCTGGTGATCCTGGAGGTGCGCTATTACCCGCACCGCTATTACACCGTGGGCCACATTCCCGGCGCGGTGCAGGTGCAGCGCTTCAGAGACCTGGGGGACAACTTCGGCAACCCGCTGATGCGTTTTCCCAGCCGTGAAGCCTTCCAGAAGACCCTGCGCCGCTGGGGTGTGAACGACGACTCGCTGATCGTGCTCTATGACGACGCCAACACCGCCTTGCTCTCCCGCCTCTACTACCTGCTGGCGCTCTACGGCTACGACATGAGCCGGGTGAAGGTGCTGGCCGGCGGCGCGGTGGAGTGGTCGGCCTTCGAGGAGATGAGCAAGGCGCCGGTTCATCCCAAACCGGGCAAGGTCACCCTGAAGCCGGCCAATCCTTCGATGTACGTGGAATGGACCGATGTCTATGACGACGTGGTCTCGCGCCGCGATCCCAACATTGTGCTGGTGGACGCCCGTCCTCACGATATGTATACCGGCGCGGTCGTCAAGCACGCCGTGCGCGGCGGCCACATCCCCGGCGCCATCAACGTGGTGAGTCTCGACGGCACCTCCGCCCAGCACTGGAAATCCGACAAGGAACTACGCGAGCTCTACGCGCCGGTGGACCTGAACAAGACCATCTACGTCTATTGCCACGACGGCTTCCGCATGAGCCTGGCCTGGATGCAGCTGAAATATCTCGGCGCCAAGGACGTGCGGCTCTACAACGGCGGCTGGTCCCACTGGGGCAATGCGTTGAGCCTGCCGGTGGTGGAGGGGGAAGCGCCGCTGTCGGGCGATTACGAGCTTTGATGAACCGAGGATGAGCGTGCCGCCGTTGCTGGAGGTCAAGGGTTCGACGCTGTGATACGTGCGCGACTGTGGGTGCCAGGCCAGATGTTTGGGGCGGGGGATACCCAACCCCGCCTGTGGCTCCATTTGACCGACGGGCGGGTGCTCGCGCTGCGATTGGGGAATGCGCAACCGGGTGATGATGATGTCATTGCCCCTGTGGTCAAGGCGCTCGCCGGCGATCGGGACGGCCGTTGCCACAGCCTCGAACTCGACGATGTGGGCTACGTGCATGTGTTGTATGCCGCGCCGGTACTGCCGCAGACGCGGAACTGGCACGCTGGATTCGTGTTCGATCCCGATTTTCAGTATTTTGCCGCGGGGCTCGATGCCGAGGTGATGCGCCTTCTTTCGACACTGGAGCGTCTTCCCACGCCGCCCGCCGCCACTGGCAACCCTCCAAATGAGCCGCACCCCGAACGCACTCGCTATATGGCCTCGGTGCGCAACTACAACCGTCTTGCCACGCTGCCACCTGAACGGCGTGAGCGGCGTTTTCAGGCGCTGGAACGCTTTCCCGCCCTGGTGGCGCCGGTGCTGCTCACCCTGCATCATTCGCCCAATTTACATGGTGGCAAGCGCCATGCCTGGCGTGAAAAGAACGAGGCTGTGGAAGCCGCCATCGACGGCGGACGTGATCTGGTGGGCGCGCTGGCCAGCCACTGGAATGTTTCGCGTGGGTTGGTGCGCGCGCCAGTGAATGCCGCCATGTGGGGTGGACGCGAGACGCCGCGACGGCGACTGCTTGCCGTGCTCGATGCGCTGCCCGACAACCAGCGCCCTTCATTGGCCGACTTCGAACGCTGGATGCCGTATCTCCGCGCCTACCTTAATTTGCTGGAAGACGGGGAGAATCGAATCGCCATCCCGCGGCCTGAAGAGGTACACCGTGGAGCGTTTCGTCTGGGCTGGAACCGCACTTGGAAGACGGCGGCCAGACGCCATGGAAATCTCCTGATGACGTTGGCCGATTGCCGGGACTTTCTCCAGGCCGCGCAGGAACGTGCCGCTGTGCTGCTCAGGCAAAGTTTCTGTCCCGGAATCGATATGCTTGCCGCTGGTTGGATCGCCTGTCATGGGCTGCTGGGCTTGCTCGGCGCTTCCACCCGCTGGCACCGGCAACGCCCGCGAATGCAAGGGAACCGCCTGCCGCGGGTCACTCTGCCCACGGTCATCGGCCGGCATGAGGAGCACGGCCAGAATGCCGAAGAGTTGGTCACCCGGGACAGGCTTGTCCAGGAAGGAGAAAGCATGCACCACTGTGCCGACAGCCCCGGCTATTGGCAGGCGACCATCAACGGTGTCCGGTTGTTCCATCTGACGCGCCCCGACGGCGAGAGGGCCACCGCTGAATATCGTCCGAAATATTCAGGGGAGTCCGGTCACGACATCCATTACCAGTTGGTGCAGTTGCGTGGCCCATGCAATCAGGCGACGAGCCCGGAGATGCGGAACTGGGCCAGGCGCATTGAAGCGGTGCTCAACGATCCGGAGTGCGGGAATTCCCGTTGGGCGGCGATGCGGGCGGGAGAGGAGTCGGTGGCGGAATATGTCGAGGCTCTCGATCGTCCCCTGGCATGGCTCGACGCCAAAAGCGAGCGGCAACTCAATACTGTTCTGGAGTGGCTGGAAATAAAGCGCCCCGGGCCGGATGTCGTGCTTGTGGCCCGTGTGGCGGGTTATCAGTACCACGAGGGTTCGGCCATCGAATCCCGGCTTGCGGTGGACCAGCCGCTGGATCTGGTGCCCGAACCCGACAATCCACATGATCCGGTTGCAGTGCGGTTGCTGTGGAACGGGCGAATGATCGGTTATGTGCCGAGACCCTGGAACACCGACATTGCCGCGCGGCTTTTGGCCGGTGAACGGTTGACCGCCCGAATCACCGCTTTTCATCCCGATGCCGAGCCATGGCAACGACTGGAATTCACAGTCGTATGCCAGGCAGGCGCGATGGGTCCGGAGCACCGCCCGGGGGAGCGGTTTCCACCTCCTCACCTGGCGGCTGGTCAATGAGCATGGCCAGGCCGGACGGGTAGGGGAGACGGCCCGGTCTTGCCGAAGGGAAGGTGACTCCCACTGCCGCCCTCATCAGGGAGGGGAAGGGTTCTCATCGTTCCTGATGGAGCGCAACAGCACCAGTGTCGAGAGGGTGGCAACGACCGCCGCAAAGGTGAAAGCCGTGGCGGCACCGAAGGCCTGCCAGAGGGCGCCGAACAGGACCGCGCCGGGCAGGGCGGCGAGTCCCGTCGTCATGTGGTAGAGGCCGAATGCCGTTCCCCGCTGTGACGCCCGGCTTAAATCCCCGATCAGGGCCCGCTCCGCGCCCTCGGTCATCGCCAACGCGCCGCCGTAAGTAAGAAACAGCGTCCAGGTGATCGGCTCTCCCCGGCCGTTGGCGAAGAGGGCCAGACACAACAGCAGCACGATACGCAGGCCCCAGCCGGCCAGCAGCAGTGGCACCCGCCCGAACCGGTCCGACAGGGCGCCGGCCGGTGCGGCAACCACGGCCTTGACCGCGCTGGCGCCCGCCCAGATCAACGGCACCCAGGCGATGGCCAGGCCCCGGTCGCTGGCCCACAGCACCAGGAAAGCCTCTGGGGCACTGGCCAGCGCCAGCCCGCCTGCTGCGAGGATCAGCCCCCTCACCCGCGCATCCAGCATCGACCAGCGCGGGGGCGCCGGCTCCGGGGTCGTAACGGGAAGCGGCGTGCCATCCAGACCCCAGGCCAGCAGAACCAGTACCAGCAGGCCCGGCACCAGGGACCAGAAAAAGACATGCTCGAGCGGCAGTCCGGCCTTTAGCAGCCCGAAAGCCACCAACGGCCCAACCATGGCGCCCGCGTTGTCCAGCGCGCGGTGAAATCCAAAGGAACGTCCACGCTTGTCGCCCCCGGTGCTGGCGGCGATCAGGGCGTCACGCGGCGAAGTGCGGATTCCTTTGCCGACCCGGTCGAGAAAGCGGAGCACCAGCACCCAACTCCAACCCAGTGCCATGCCGATCAGCGGGCGTGCCATGTTGGAGACGCCGTAGCCGCCGATGACGAGCCGCTTGTGATTCCAGCCACGGTCGGCCAGGCGGCCCGAAACCAGTTTCAACAGACTGGCGGTGGCTTCAGCGACGCCCTCCACCAGGCCGACGATGCCGGGGCCGGCGCCCAGGGTGGCGGTGAGAAACAGTGGCAGCAGGGGCGTGATCATCTCGCTGGCGGCATCGTTCAGGAACGATACCAGGCCAAGAACGATGACGGTTCTGGGCAGGCCGAACAGATGGCCGTGAGGGTGGGTGTGGTGCCCCATGTGATCCTGTTCCGCGACAAAGAGATGATAGATTTAACACATAGAGGCCGGATCCGTCCGAAAGCAGAACCAAGAAGCCAGGCATGGCAGAGATCATTCCACCGCTGAACCAGCAGACGCTCAGCCGCATGACCGCCGGCGAGCGGCGCCTGGCACAGCGTTTTCGTGAACTCCTCGAAGACGACTACCTGGTCTGGTACGACATTCCCATCGGCAGCCAGCGACGTTATCCCGATTTCATCCTGCTGCACCCGGCACGGGGCCTGCTGTTTCTGGAGGTCAAGGACTGGAAGCTGGACACCATCCGCAACATCACCAAGACCGAAGTGACCCTGCTCACCGATCGCGGCCTGGTGACCACGGCCAATCCGCTGGAGCAGGCGCGGGGATACACCTACCAGGTGGTGAACCGCCTCCAGCGCGACCCGGCGCTATGCCACCAGGAAGGCCCCCATAGGGGCAAGCTGGCGTTCCCCTGGGGATGGGGCGTGGTCTTCACCAACATCACCCGCAGGCAGATGGAACGTGCCATACCGGAAGAGGGGAGGGAGAGCGTTTTGCCCGACCATCTGGTGCTGTACAAGGATGAAATGACCTCGGGGACCGACGCCGAGGCTTTCCAGGAACGGTTGTGGAGCATGTTCAACATCCAGTTCTCCACCCAACTCACCCTGCCTCAGATCGATTGCATCCGCTGGCACCTGTTTCCGGAGATTCGCATCGGGGAAGGTGTGAGCGGGGGGCCTTTCGAACAGGAGGAGACGACGGAGGAAAAGGAAGAGACGCCATTGCCCGACATCGTTAAGATCATGGACATCCAGCAGGAGCAACTGGCCCGCAGCCTGGGCAGTGGTCACCGGGTGATCCATGGCGTGGCCGGTTCCGGCAAGACGCTCATCCTGGGATTCAGAGCGGCCTACCTGGCACAGGCGGTTGCCAAGCCGATTCTCGTGCTCTGTTTCAATGTCAGCCTGGCCGCCCGATTGCGCGCTTTCATCCACTCCCGCGGCATCGGCGGCAAGGTGCAGGTGTTTCATTTCCACGACTGGTGCGCGGAGCAGCTTCGCACCTACCACGTGGAAACCATCGAGTCCGAACGGCCCTTGTGGGAAAGGCGGGTGGAAAGCGTCATCCGGGCGGTGGAGCAGGGCAGGATTCCACGCGCCCAGTATGGGGCGCTGCTCATCGACGAAGGTCACGACTTCCAACCCGAATGGCTCAGACT
>JALVUB010000280.1 GCA_027023915.1 Sedimenticola sp. | reverse complement strand
ACCAAGACCTGGACCTGCTTCAAGCGGGCTCACAAGGATCTGGTCGACAAGTCCAAGCTGTTCAAGTAATAGCAGCTTGACAGTCTGACGGACGGAATCCGGGCGCCGTGAGGCGCCCGGATTTTTTTTCCAAACGAATTGACAGATAATTGGCCGGTTTCCGTCAACTGATGCTATTTTCGCCGGGCCGGGCCTGGCTGAGGTTTTCAACATGAGCGACGAAAAGTTCGACATCCCTTTCAAAAGCCCCACCCTGCCAAAGGTGCTGGAGCCGGAGAGCAAGCTGACGTTCAACTGCCACCCTGGCATCTCCTGCTTCAACGCCTGTTGCAAGATGGCCGACATCACCCTGGCGCCCTACGACATTCTGCGCCTGAAGCAACGCTTTGGAATGACCTCGGAAGAGTTTCTCAAGGAGTACACCTATCCTTTTCCCATGGACCAGGACAAGGTGCCGGGATTGAAGCTCAAGACCACCGACAGCGGTGCCTGTGTTTTCCTTGATGAAGGAAAGGGATGCACGGTTTATGAAGATCGCCCCACGGTCTGCCGCTACTATCCCCTGGCCATGCTCACCATCCGTGAGAAGGACTCCAGCCAGCCCAGGACCCAGTACTCCCTGGTGTTGGAAGATCACTGCATGGGACACAAGGAAGACCGCGAGATCACCGTGGCCGACTACCGCAAGGAACAGGGGTGTGACGAATTCGATTTTTACAACCAGGGTTGGTACGAGCTGATCCTGAAGAAAAAGTCGGCCGGCCCCGGCGTGGGCAAGCCGAGCGAGATGAGTCTTCAGCTCTTCTTCATGGCCTCCTATAACAGCGACATGTTCCGCCGCTTCGTGCTCAGCGACAAGTTCCGTGCCAGCTACGACATCCCCGAAGAGACCTACCGGCAGATCGAGAAGGACGACGTGGCGCTGCTTCAGTTCGCCTACAAGTTCATGCGCCAGGCGCTGTTTGGCGAGAAGCTGGTGCCGGAGAAGCCCGGGGCCTGGGAGAAGCGGGTGGCCGAGCGGCGGGAGATCTGGGAAGCGCGCACCAAGGCGGAGATCGAGGCGCGCAACCGCCAGGTGGAGGAGATGATGCGCAAGGAGACCCTCGGCGAGGGCGAGGCCGATACCACCCCGGACCCCGGCGACAACGAGTGCGGCTGTGCCTCGGAAGGATGAGGACGTAGGTCGGGCTGAAGCCCGACCTACAAAGGGTTCACAACAGGAACAGCGTCGCCAGCCCCAGGAAGGAGAGAAATCCCACCACATCGGTGACGGTGGTGAGCAGCACCCCGCCGGCCAGCGCTGGGTCGATGCCCATCTTGCGGAGCCCCAAAGGGAGCAGGGCGCCGGTGATGGCGGCGGCGATGAGGTTGACGATCATGGCGGCGCCGATCACCAGGGCGATATCGCGATTGTGGAACCAGTAGCCGGCCACCAGGCCCACCACCAGCGCCCATAGAATACCGTTGATGACCGCCACGCCCAGTTCTTTCAACAACAGATAAAGCGCGTTGCGTCCGGTCAGTTGCCCCAGTGCGATGCCGCGAATGGCCAGTGTCAGTGTCTGGGTGCCGCCGACCCCGCCCATGCTGGCGACGATGGGCATAAGCACCGCCAGAGCGACGATCTTGTCCAGGGTCTCCTGGAACTGGCCGATGACCCAGGAGGCGAGAAAGGCCGTAACCAGGTTGACGCCCAGCCACACGGCCCGCCTTTTGGCGCTCTCCAGTACCGGCGCGAACATGTCCTCATCCTCTGAGAGGCCGGCGCTACCCATGAACTGGTGCTCGCCCTCCTCGCGGATGAGGTCCACCACGTCATCGACGGTGATCCGGCCCACCAGCCTTCCTTCCTCGTCCACCACCGGCGCCGACAGCAAGTCGTATTGCTCAAACCGGCGCGCCACTTCCGATGCGGGCGCCAGCGCCTTGAACGGCTTGACATCGAGGTTCATCACCTCGGCCACGGTTTCGTGAGGATCGCTGGTGAGCAGAACGGAAAGCCGCAGGGCGCCCAGGTAACGATCCTGCCGGTTGGTGACGAAGAGTTGGTCGGTGTTGCGTGGCACCCGCTTGCCGAGCTGGCGCAGATAGCGGAGCACCACGTCGAGGGTCACTTCCGGGCGCACCGTCACCGTATCGGTGTTCATCAGGCCGCCGGCGGTGTCCTCCGGATAGGAGAGCACGGTTTCCAGGCGGTGGCGGTCCTGCTCGTCCAGCGAGTCTAAAATTTCGCGGGTGACATTGACCGGCAGCTCTTGAATGAAGTCCGCCAGATCGTCCACATCCATGTTTTCCGTGGCGGCGACGATCTCGTCCTGATCCATGTTCTGGATCAGCTCATTACGCGCCCCCTCGGTCAGTTCCATAAGGGTTTCGCCGTCCTGGTCGCTGTCCAGGAGATCCCAGAGGATCTGGCGTTGGGTGAGCGGCAGTGCTTCGAGCACATGAGCCACCTCGGCGGGTGGCAGCTTGCGCAGCAGGTTGGCGGCGTCGCGCCAGTTATCCTGCTCCAGCAGCTCCTGGATGCGAAGCAGGTAGGAGATCTCGCGATCGCTGGCGGTGGAGGCGTTGCCGTTGTTCATGTGAAACCTGGCGCTTGGGGGTGGCGGGGCAGCGCCAGTGTACCAGCTTGGTGTGGGCTTTTCAGTGAGGCGCTTCGGTGTTGCCCAGTTGTCTTACCTGTTGTTCGACCAAGTCCGGGCTCGGTTGTTCCAGCAACTTGCGGGTCTCTTCTCTCAAGTTTCGCCAATGGAGGCGCCGGATCTGCTGACGCGCTTCCAGCAAGGAGGCGGGATGCATGCTGAGCTGTTTCAGCCCCATTCCCAGCACCAGCGGCAGATGGCGTGGATCGCCCGCCATTTCGCCGCAGATGGAAACCGCCGTTCCCTTTTCCCGGCATGTCCTGACGGTGTGGTGGATGAGTTGTAAAACGGCCGGGTGCAGTGGATCGTAAAGGTAGGCCACGCTGTCGTCGGCACGGTCCACTGCCAGAGTGTACTGAATGAGATCGTTGGTGCCGATGGAGAGAAAATCGAACAGTTCGGCGAAGTCGCCGGCGGTGAGAGCGGCGGCGGGGGTTTCGATCATTGCGCCCACGGGTATTTCCGCGTCTATGGGCACGCCGTCTTGTTTAAGATTGCGGATCTCGTCATCCACCAGCGCCCTGGCGTTTCTTGCCTCGTGAATATTGGTGAGCATGGGAAGCATTAGGCGGACTGGTCCCGCTGCGGCGGCGCGCAGAATGGCACGGATCTGGGTGCGGAAGATGGCGGTCTCCTTCAGGCAAAGCCGAATGGCCCGCAGCCCGAGAGCGGGGTTGATGCAGCTTGAAAGCTCGGGTTGCTGCTCGCACTGTTTGTCCGCTCCCAGATCGAGCGTGCGGATGGTAACCGGCTGGCCGCCCATTCCACGAACCACTTCCATGTAAGCCCGGTAGTGTTCCTCTTCGTCCGGCAGAGTGTCCCTGTTCATGTAGAGAAACTCGGTACGGTAGAGGCCAACCCCCTGGGCGCCGGCATTCAAGGCGGCGCGGACATCCTCGGGAAGCTCAATGTTGGCCATCAGGGTGATCTCGATTCCGTCGCGGGTCACCGCCGGCGTGTGCTTCAGCTCCAGCAGGCTGTGGCGGTGGGCTCTTTCCAGTTCGATACGACGGCGGAAGAAGTCCAGAGTGCCAGTGTCGCAACCGGCCAAAACCGCGCCATGGGTGGCATCCACCACCAGCAGTTCGCCTGGTTGCAACAACGTGGTTGCGCCGTGGGCGCCCACCACCGCCGGTAGTCCCAGGCTGCGGGCCAGAATTGCGGTGTGCGACATGGGGCTGCCGTATTCGGTCACCAGTCCGGCGGCGCCCTGGTTGTGGAGCACGATGGTGTCCGCCGGCGTCAGCTCTTCCGCCACCACGATACGACCCCGAACCTCGTCGGTCTCTTCCTGCCGGTCCTTGCTGGTGAGCTGGGCCATGACGCGACCCACCACATGGTCGAGGTCGTCCCGCCGGGTGCGCAGATAGGGGTCTTCCATCTGGTCGAAAAGCTTCACCATCTGGTTGCGCTTGAGCTGCAACGCCCATTCAGCGCTGCACCCCTCTTCCCGGATCAGATCCACGGGCCCTTGTATCAGCGCCCGATCCTCAAGCATTAGCAGATGGGCGTCGATGAATTCAGCGACATCAGGTGGCGTGTCCGGCGGAATCTGTGAACGGATCTGGCGCAGTTGGTCCGCGGCGCTCTTTACCGCGGCCAGAAAACGCGCCACTTCTTGTTCCACATTGCCGTGGTGGAGCATGCGGGGCTCGGCCTGGATGCTGCCCCTGGCCAACATGGCAATCCTTCCCACTGCGGTACCGATGCCACCGTCCACTCCGATGCCGTGAAGGGAGAGGGTCACGATTCTTCTCCAAAACCGCCCTCGATGAGCCGGCAGAGCGCATCCAACGCTTCTTCCTCGTCGCGGCCATCGGTGATGACGGTAATCCGGCTGCCCTGGGCGGCGGCAAGCATCATTACCCCCATGATGCTCTTGCCGTTCACCCTGGTGTCGCCTTTTTCAAGATAGACATCGGCCTTGTGCCTGCTCGCGGTGCCCACCAGCCGCGCTGCGGCGCGGGCGTGCAACCCCAGCTTGTTGGGGATGGTGACCTCCCGGGTCAGCATGGGCGTTGCTCCTTTTCCGGTTCCCAGCAGCGGATGTCGCGTCGCCCCCCTTCAACCGCTTTCGATGCCAGTTGTTGCAAAGAGTCGCCGGCGTAGTTGAAGATGCGCAGCAGCATCGGCAGGTTCACTCCGGAGACGATGGCGATGTCGCGGTGTTCCCGCAACTGATGAGCCAGATTGCTTGGCGTGGCACCGTGGACATCGGTGAGGATGAGGACGCCTTCACCCTCGTCCAGACGGCTTGCCTCGCTCCCGGCTTTTTGCAGCAGATGCTGGAGATCGGCGTCCGAGTCGATTTCCAGACAATGGGTATTCAGCGGACACTCGCCCAGGGCGTGAACGGCGGTCTCCAGCAAGGCGCGACCGATGCCGGGATGGGTGATGAGCAGCAGCCCGACGCTCATGATGAGGCTTCCTCTATGGCCTGTCGCTGGCGCTCGATGAAGATTTCCGATGCATCGTATCCCTTGAGGCGCAACAGGTGATTACGAACCGCTGTCTCCACCAGAATCGCCAGGTTACGACCCGGAGCCACTGGCACTGTCACCTGGGGGATCTCCACTCCCAGCACCTCGCGGGTGTCGGCCGCCGCCTGCAATCTGTCCATGTCGGCGATCTGTTTCTGTTTCATCCGCTTGAGTTGAATGATGAGTTGTAGATTGATTTCGTTACTGATGGCGCTGTCACCAAACATGGCGCGAATATCGAGAATGCCCAGCCCGCGTACTTCAAGAAGGTCGCGCAGCAGGGGAGGGCAGCCGCCGGCGACGATATCGGGTGCCACCCGGCGAAACTCGGGCGCGTCGTCGGCCACCAGACGGTGCCCCCGGGTAATGAGTTCCAGCGCAAGCTCGCTTTTGCCCGCCGCCGAGTGGCCGGTGAGCAGCACGCCCATGCCCAGCACCTCGAGAAAGACGCCGTGCAGGGTGGCGCGTGCCGCCAGCAGGCGGGCGGCGTAATACTGGAGGTTGTCCAGCACCTGGCTGTCGGGGACGATGGTGGCCAGCAAAGGGATGCTGGCCTTTTCCAGCGTCTCTTTCAACATGGGGGGCGGCTTGAGCCTGTTGGTGAGCAGGATGGCTGCCGGCTCCGTGGCCAGCAGCCGTTCGAGAGCTTGCTTGAACTCCTTGGTGCTCAGGGTGCGAAGAAACTTCTTCTCCTGCGGGCCTATGATCTGGAGCGGCGTGGGGTGGATGTAGCTCAGAGGTCCGGCGATGATGTACCCGGCCTTGTGCCTTTTGGTGTCATAGACCAGCCGGTCGAGTCCCGCCTCGCCGGCGATGACTCGCAACTTCAGGCGCTCGCGCAGTTCTTCCAGCAGTCCTTTAACTGTGACTTGATGCTGCATCGGGAAGGGCTTGGGGGTAGAAAAGATGCATCACCTCTTCACTGCCGGGGGCCGCGCGGATACCGCTGCTGAACCGGTGGCCGGAGAAGAGAGAAGCCAGTTCCGCCAGCAGGGCCAGATGCTCATCCGTGGCCTCTTCAGGCACCAGCAGGCCGAGCAGCAGATCCACCGGCTTGCCGTCCAGCGCATCGAAATCAACGCCGTGCTCCAGTCGCAGAAAAGCGCCTCGGGGCTGTTTCAATCCGGCGATGCGGGCGTGCGGAATGGCCACGCCGTGGCTCATGCCGGTGCTTCCCAGCCGTTCGCGTTCCAGCAGCTTTTCATAGATCTGTGCCGCGGCGGGCGGCTTTCCAGCCTCGGCCAGCAGTTCGGCCAGCCGTTCCAGGGCTTTCTTCTTGCTGGCGACGCTGTCGTCCAGACTGATCCGGGATTCTTTGAGCAGTTCGTCCGGGAGCATGGCTAGACCAGGGTTGGGTTGAGAAATGAAGACGCGCCGTTACCGGCGCCCTCCCTGGCGGAACGGTTTTCCTTGGGTGCTCCTGAAGCGGAGCTATTCGGCGCCACCCGCCGCCTTGGCGTTGCCGGCCCTGCGGTTGTGCAGCTTCTCCTTGTGCTTGAGGATTTGCCGGTCGAGCTTGTCGGCCAGGGCGTCGATGGCGGCATACATATCGTCATCGACGGCGTAGGCGAATACGTCCGCGCCGCTGGCGTGTACTGTCGCCTCAGCCTTCTGCTGGTGGCGCTCGGTGCTGAGGATTACATGCACGTTGGTGACATGGTCGAAATGGCGCTCGATGCGCTTGATCTTCTCCTCGGCATATTTGCGCAGTGCGTCGGTGAGGTCGATGTGATGGCCAGTTACGCTCAGTTGCATGGTGTTCTCCTTGTATCAGATGAGACGTTTTCGTTCATTGGATGGCGGAATTGCCATCGCTTCACGGTATTTGGCGACGGTTCGCCGTGCCACCTTGATGCCTTCCTGGGAAAGAAGTGTGGCTATTTTGTTATCGGACAAAGGTTTTTGCGGATCTTCCGTGGAAATCAGTTTTTTTATGCGCGCGCGTATTGCGGTGGCTGATGCGTCACCGCCACTGTTGGTGGGGAGATGGCTGGAAAAGAAATATTTGAATGGCAGAACGCCTCGCGGCGTGTGCATGTATTTGTTGGAGGTGACCCGCGAGATGGTCGATTCGTGCAGATCCAGCGCTTCGGCGATGTCCCGCAGAATGAGTGGCTTCATCGCCTCTTCTCCCCGTTCGAAAAAGCCCTGCTGCACCTCCACGATCTTTCCCGCCACCCGCAACAGGGTTTCGTTGCGGCTTTGCAGGCTTTTCAAAAACCAACGGGCCTCTTGCAGATGTTGCTTCAGGGTCTGGTTGTCGCTGCTGTTGTCGGCCCGCTTCACCATGGCGGCGTAGAGGGGATTGACCCTCAGCTTGGGGGTGCAATCGGGGTTGAGCGACACCACCCAGCGCCCGTCCTTTTTGCGCACATAGACATCAGGCTGGATGTAATCGTTGTCGGCTGGCGAGATGGCCGCTCCTGGTCGCGGGTTGAGCGAGCGGATCAACGCCAGTACCTGTTCCAGAACGGACTTGTCCAGTTTAAGGCGGCGCTGCAAGCCTGCCAGATCGCCTTTGGTGAGTAGTTCGAAATGGTTTTCGAGCAGCTTTTTCGCCTCTTCGAGCAATGGGGTGTCCGCCGGCAGCTGTTCCAGTTGCAGCAACAGCCCCTCCTGGGGCGAGCGGGCCGCCACGCCGGGGGGATCAAACCTTTGTACCCGGTGCAAAACGGTCAGCACCTCTTCCTCGCCGATCTCTTCATCCTCCAGGCTGGCGACGATTTCCTCCACCATCAGCTCGAGATAGCCGTCGGGGTTGATGGCGTCGATGATGACCAGGGCGATTTCCCGGTCGCGGTCGCTGAAGGGAGTAAGGTTGAGCTGCCACAGCAGATAGTCCTGCAACGTCTCTTCGCGGCTTTTGGTGGCGAGAAAGTCGGCCTGCTCCTCGCTGACCGGCGCGCTGGTGGGCAGGTGGAAGTCGTACTGATCCTCCCAGCTTGCGTCCACCGGCAGCTCTTCGGGAATGGTTTCGGTCTCCAGGGCTGGCGCGGCTTCTTCCACTTCCACCGCCGCGTCTTTTCCTTTCAACATCTCCAGCGATTCTTCCCCGTTGGGCGGAGCCTGTTCCTGCTCCTCGTCGAGTTCGAGCATCAGGTTGGATTCCAGCGCTTCCTGGATCTCCTGTGAAAGCTCCAGGGTGGAGAGTTGCAACAGCCGGATCGCCTGCTGCAACTGCGGGGTCATGGCAAGCTGCTGCCCAAGGCGAAGCTGGATGGAGGGTTTCATCAGACGGCGGTGATCCTTACTCTTGTTGTGACCCTAGCAGGTAGTTTAGCCCATGCGGGCGGCGGAGCAGAATCGGCTCTGGTTGACCCAGGTCAGAAAAGCATTTTCGAGATGGCACTCCACGGAAAAAATCAGATGATGACCGGCCTTGCGTGGGTGTGAACGAAAAAATCCCAAATTTGGCATGGTTGTCACAGGCGAAACTGTTCTCCCAGATAGCGCTTGCGCACTTCACTGTTGGCAAGGATCTCGTCCGGCGTGCCCTGGGTGAGCACAGTGCCTTCAGTGAGGATGTAGGCCCGTTCACAGATGCCCAGCGTCTCGCGCACATTGTGGTCGGTGATGAGGATGGCGATGCCCTTTTCCGCCAGCCGGGACACCGCCTGCTGGATTTCGGTGACGGAAATGGGGTCCACTCCGGCGAAGGGCTCGTCCAGCAAGATGATGCGGGGCTCGGTGGCCAGGGTACGGGCGATCTCCAGCCGGCGCCGTTCTCCACCCGACAGGCTCAATGCCGGTTTGTCCCGCAGATGTTCTATTCCGAATTCCCGCAGAAGAGTGTTGCAACGCTCGCGGCGGGCGGGCTCGTCAAGGCCGCCACGTATCTCCAGCACCGCCAGAATGTTTTCCTCCACGTTGAGGTGACGAAAGATGGAGGGTTCCTGCGCCAGGTAGCCCAACCCGTGGCGGGCACGTATATGCATGGGGCGAAGGGTAAGATCCTGACCGCCGAGCAGAATGCGCCCTTCGTCCGCCGGTATCAGCCCCATTATCATGTAGAAGCAGGTTGTCTTGCCGGCGCCGTTGGGTCCGAGCAGCCCCACCACCTCGCCTTCGTCAACATGCAGGGAGACACCGTCCACCACCGGCTTGCGGTGGTAACGCTTGACCAGATCCTCCACGGTGAGAAAGCTCAAGGCGTGTTCTCTCCCTGTACTTTTTCCGGGTGGAGGATCACCTTGACCCTTTTGTGGCCGCCCGCCGAGGCGCCGGCTTTGAGCAGGTCGTGCTTGCGGTCGTAGAGGATGCGGTCGCTGCGGAAAGTATCCTTTTTCTGCTTCAGCATGGCGTTGCCGGTAAGGGTGACATCATCTTCCCGAAAGCGGTAATGGATCTGCAGGCCGCTGCCATAGACCCACTCCTTGTCCTTTTCCGGCAACTGGCGGAAATGGGCCGGATTGCCGGTGGCCGTGGCGTCCCAGGGTTTGCCGTTGCGGTACTGCACCACCAGCTTGTCGGACCAGAGGGTGAAGGAACCCTGGGTCAGTTGCACATGGCCGCGAAACACGGCTCTGTCCTTGGCCTGGTCGATGTCGGCGCGATCCGACTCGATCTCCACCGGTGCCTTGCTGTCTTCCGGCAGGGCCAGGGCGACACTCGCGGCCATCAGCAGGAACGGAAGAATGAGGGTGCTATTCCACTTCATAATGGGCTCTCGTGCGGGACAGAAAATGGACCTTGCCAGGCTCTTTCAGCCAGGCTTTCATGCCCACTGAATGGATCCAGTTGTTTTTGCTGTTGATGGTCACCGGCAGGTCGGTTTCCGCATATTTCTCGTCGGGTTTCACCTTGAGTCGCTCCGTGGTGAGGGTGGCGGCTGGGTGGCGCCTGGTGGCCGCATGCCAGCCCCAAACCCGGTTTTCCAGAAGCAGCAGCTTGCCGTTTTGCTCGACAGTGGCGTGTAGGGCTCGCATCTCCCAGGTTTTTTTGTCTTTTTCGAACAGTTCGAGATGAGGCTGGAAGAGAAAGCCCCGGTTACTTTTTTCCATGTGTTCCAACCGCTGGGCCTGCAAGTGGCGAACCCGCTCGCCTTTTGCTGAAAAGACCGACAGATCCACCCCGGTTGCGTAATAGTCCATGTGGTCTTCCCCGGCTGTTTTCCGTTTCGTTTCGGACGATGGGCGCAACGCCCACCATGTGGCGGTCAGCAGGGTCAGCAGAAAGGCCATCAAGAGCAAGCGCATGGTTCACTTGAGATAGGAGCGTAGGGCTGCGTCCAGCGTGCCCTGAGCTTCCATGATGAGCTCGCACACCTCGCGGGCGGCGCCCCGGCCACCAGGCGAAGGGGTGATCCAGTGAGCGTGCCGGCGGGCGAAGGGGTGGGCGTTTTGCACCGCGATGGCCAGCCCCACCTTGGTCATCACCGGCAGGTCCACCACGTCGTCCCCCACATAGGCGACCTGTTCGTCGTCCAGGCCGAGCCTTTTCTTGAGTTCCCTGTAGGCGGGGCGCTTGTCCCGCTGGCCCTGGAATAGATGTCGGATGCCGAGGCTCTCCATGCGCAGGCGCACCACTTCCGAGGTGCGGCCGGTGATGATGCCGATCTCCACGCCCCTGTCGCGCAGCATCACCATGCCGTGACCGTCTTGTGAGTTGAATGCTTTGTACTCCTGGCCGTCGTCGCCAAGAAAGAGGCTGCCATCGGTGAGCACGCCGTCCACGTCGAAGATCACCAGCCGGATGTTGCGCGCTTTTTCCAGAATGTCTTGCATGGTGCTGTCTTCAGACCACGCCTGCCCGCAGCAGGTCGTGCATGTTGAGCGCGCCCACCAGCCGCTCCTTTTCGTCCACCACCAGCAGGGCGTTGATCTTCTTTTCTTCCATCAACTTGAGCGCTTCGGCGGCCAGCCGTTCAGGGCTGGTGGTGACGCCGCCCGGCGTCATCACCTCGGTGACCGGTGTCGCCTGCAGATGACAGCCGCGATCCAGGGTGCGGCGCAGGTCGCCGTCGGTGAAGACGCCCAGCACTCTGTTTTCGTCGTTCACCACCGCCGTCATTCCCAGTCCCTTGGCGGTCATCTCCACCAACGCCTCGCCCAGGGTGGCCGAGTGGCTCACTGTGGGAATCTCGTTGCCCTGGTGCATGATGTCGTTCACATGCAAAAGCAGGCGGCGGCCAAGGGTGCCGCCGGGATGGGAACGGGCGAAATCCTGCTCGGTGAAGCCCCGGGCCTCCAGCAGCGCGACCGCCAGGGCGTCCCCCATCGCCAAAGTGGCCGTGGTGCTGGCGGTGGGGGCCAGGCCGAGGGGGCAGGCTTCCCGTTCCACGGTCACGTCGATGTTCACATCGGCTTCTCTCGCCAGGGTTGAAGCGGGATTTCCCGTCATCGCGATAAGAGGCACGCCAAGGCGCTTGATGAGCGGCAGAATGGTTACCAGCTCACTTGTCTCGCCGGAGTTGGAGAGGGCCAGTACCACGTCGCCCGGAGTAATCATGCCCAGATCGCCATGGCTCGCCTCCCCGGGATGGACGAAAAAGGCGGGCGTGCCGGTGCTCGCCAGGGTGGCGGCGATCTTGTTTCCTATGTGGCCCGATTTCCCCATGCCGGTGACCACGATGCGACCCTCACACCGAAGCATGTGCTCGCAGGCGCGCACGAAATCGCCGTTGACACAGCGGGTCAATGCCCGCACCGCCTCGGCTTCCGTTTCGAGCACGGCAAGGCCCAACTCACGGAGCTTCTGCCGGTCACTTTGGGAGAGTTGTGAGGTGTTGTTCAAGCTTGAAAGGTACTGCCCGGAGATTGAAGTGGATAATACCACGACTGCTTTTTTCTCCGCGTTCATCGAACTGGCCGGCAAGCCCTGGCAATTTCGAGACTGTTTTTCTTGACCCCCCTGGGAGCTAACGGGACAATCTGCTCCCAATCGGAGTCAGTGAGCGGGTGTTGGAAGCGTTTTCATGCCTATCGAAAGCGACAGCCTGGTAAAAATACGCGACCTCTGTTTCTCCAGGGGCGAGCGGGTGATCTTCGATGGCGTGGATATCGACATCCCCCGTGGCAAGGTGACCGCCATCATGGGCCCTTCGGGCACGGGCAAGACCACCTTGCTGAAACTCATAGGTGGTCAGTTGGCACCTGATCGGGGCACCATTGAAGTGGATGGCCTGAATGTTCATGCCCTGAACAGGCGCGAACTCTACCAGTTGCGGATGCGCATGGGCATGTTGTTTCAAAGCGGAGCACTGCTCACCGACCTTAACGTTTTCGAAAACGTGGCCTACCCCCTGCGGGAGCACACCAGCCTGAGCGAATCCATGTTGCGCAAGCTGGTGCTGCTCAAGCTGGAGGCGGTGGGGTTGCGCGGTGCCCGTGATCTGATGCCGGCGGAACTTTCCGGCGGGATGGCGAGGCGTGTGGCCCTGGCGCGGGCCATGGCGCTGGATCCCATGATGGTGATGTATGACGAGCCTTTCACCGGCCAGGACCCGATCTCCATGGGGGTGCTGGTGAAGCTGATCCGGCAACTCAACGATGCGGCACGGATCACCAGCATACTGGTCTCCCATGATGTGGAAGAGACCTGCGCCATTGCTGATCTGGTCTATGTCATTTCGGGCGGCAGGGTGATCGAGTTTGGGCCGCCCAGGCAGTTGCAGCAGTCGGGCTCGGAGTGGACCCGCCAGTTCATGCACGGCCTGCCGGACGGCCCCGTGCCTTTCCACTATCCGGCGCCGGCGCTGGAGCAGGATCTTTTCGGAGCGGCCGCGTGACCGGGTGGCTGGCCAGGCTGGGGGCGGGCTGGATAAGGGCAGTGCGGCACCTGGGGCGCGCGCTGCTGCTTCTGTTGCGGATTCTGGAAGGAATCGATGAGCTGATTCGGCGTCCGCGCCTGCTGGTGGAGCAGCTCTTTTCGGTGGGTGTGCTTACCGTCCTCATTATCGCCGTTTCTGGCTTGTTTGTGGGCATGGTGCTCTCTCTTCAGGGGTACCATATTCTTTCCCAATTCAAGGCCGATTCGGCGCTTGGGGTGATGGTGGCCGCCTCGCTGCTGCGCGAGCTGGGGCCGGTGGTGACGGCGTTGCTCTTTTCCGGTCGGGCCGGTTCAGCCTTGACCGCCGAAATTGGCTTGATGAAGGCCACCGAGCAGCTGTCCGGTCTGGAGATGATGGCGGTGGACCCGGTGAGGCGGGTGCTAACGCCCCGTTTCATGGCCGGTTTTCTCGCCATGCCGCTGCTGGCGGCGCTGTTCAGCGCCCTTGGCGTGATCGGCGGCTGGTTTGTGGGCGTGGGGCTGTTGGGGGTGGACGACGGCACCTGGTGGGTACAGATGCAGGCTCGAATCGACTGGCATCAGGATCTTCTCAACGGCATCATCAAAAGCCTGGTTTTCGGCTGGGTCTGTACCTGGATCGCGGTATTTCAGGGTTACAACTGCCTGCCAACATCGGCCGGCGTGAGCGGAGCCACCACCCGCACCGTGGTTCACTCGTCGCTGGCGGTGCTGGGACTGGATTTCGTGCTCACGGCGCTGATGATTAAATAGGACGCAATCATGAAAACGAACAAAACGGTGGAGATTCTGGTAGGGCTGTTCGTGGCGGCGGCGCTGCTGGCCCTCTTTTTTCTTGCCATGAAGGTGAGCAATCTGGGGGCGCTCGACACCAGTGAGACCTACCGGGTGACCGCACGCTTTGACAACATCGGCAGCCTCAAGGAGAAGGCGCCGGTGAAAATGGCCGGCGTGGAGGTGGGCCGGGTGAGTCATATCGGCTTCGATCAGGCGCGTTATCAGGCGGTGGTGGAGCTGGCTATCTACAAGAAGTTCGACCAGATTCCAGATGACACCTTCGCCAAGATTCTTACCGCCGGGCTGTTGGGCGAGCAGTATGTAGGGCTTGAGCCGGGCGGCAGCGATACCTATTTGAAGGAGGGTGGTGAAATTGATGTCACACAGTCGGCCATGGTGTTGGAAGAGGTGATAGGACAGTTCATTTTCGAAAAGGCAGGAGAGCGGAAAAAATGAGGGGAAAACAGTTATTGATGCTGGCGGCGCTGTTTTTTTGGGGAGTTGCCGCTTGTGCCGCCGAGGCGGAGGCCGATCCCCAGGCGATGGTGCGCCACATGGCGGAGTATGTGCTTTCCCAGGTGAAGGCACACAAGGCCGAGCTGGAAAAGGACGACAGTTTGATCTACCAATTGGTGGAAGAGAAAGTGATTCCTCACTTCGATTTCCGCCGCATGACCCGTTCCGCCCTGGGGCGCTACTGGCGCCGGGCTACCGAGGATCAGCGCCAGCGGTTGACCAACGCGTTTCGGGAGATGCTGGTGCGCACCTATGCGGTGATGCTTCGCAGCTATTCGGGACAGCGGCTGGAATTTCTTCCCTATCGCGGCAAGCCGGAAGACCGCCGCGCGATAGTGCATATCAAGGTCTATACGAAGGATGGCGCGCCGCCGGTGCCCATCGATTCCAGGCTGTATCGTGGCAAGGACGGAGAATGGCGGGTTTACGACGTGCTGGTGGATGGCGTGAGCCTTATTGCCAACTATCGCAGAACCTTCGCCAGAGAGGTTCGCCAGGGGGGCATCGAGGGGTTGATCGGGTCGCTGGAAAAGCACAACCAGGAGTTGAGGCATGGCTGAAACTCTGGCCCTGGCCGATCTGGCCAAGCGGCTCGATTTTTCCACCGTTCCGGAGGTCTGGCCGCGCCTGGCTGAGCGGATCGACCAGTCGCAGGCGTTGCAAGTTTCTCTGGCGGGAGTGGAGCAGGCCAACAGCGCGGCGCTGGCGTTGTTGCTCGAAGGGCTCGATCACGCCCGCAGCCGTGGCTGTCAGCTTCGATATCAGGATATTCCCCAGTCGCTCCTGGAGCTGGCGCGCATGAGCGACGTTGAGCCACTGCTGACTGGCGGGGTGCCGGTGGACTGAAAGGACGTTATTATCCAGGGCGGCCCTCTTTCATTTCCTAGCCGGAAAAAATTCTTTATCATGCCCCGTTTCGGGTAATCGGGGACAGCTCCACCGCAATGGACAAGCTGGTCATCACTGGCGGTGCCCCCCTTTCCGGGGAGGTACGTATTTCCGGCGCCAAGAACGCCGCACTGCCTATTCTTGCGGCGGCGCTGCTGGCTGACGGCCCGTTGCGGCTTGGCAATGTTCCCCATCTTCAGGATGTCACCACCACCATTGGCCTGCTGGGCCGCATGGGGGTGGGCATCACCGTGGACGAGCGCATGACGGTGGAGATCGACCCCACCACCATCACCAGCTTTGCCGCGCCCTACGAGCTGGTGAAGGTGATGCGAGCTTCCATACTGGTGCTGGGGCCCTTGCTGGCCCGTTATGGCCAGGCTGATGTCTCCCTGCCGGGCGGCTGTGCCATCGGTTCGCGGCCGGTGAATCTCCATCTGGACGGGCTGCGAGCCATGGGTGCGGAGATCGGCGTGGAGGGGGGCTACATCAGGGCGCGTGCAAAGCGGCTGCGTGGCACCCGTTTGGTGATGGACCTGATTACCGTTACCGGCACTGAAAACCTGATGATGGCTGCAACCCTGGCCGATGGCGAAACGGTGATTGAAAACGCCGCGCGAGAGCCCGAGGTGGTGGATCTGGCCAACTGTCTCAACCGCATGGGGGCCAGAATCAGCGGTGCTGGCAGCGATACCATCACCATCCAAGGCGTCACATCGCTGTCGGGGTGTGACTACTCCGTGATGCCTGACCGCATTGAAACCGGCACCTTCCTGGTGGCTGGAGCCATCAGCAAGGGAAGGATAAGAGTGCGCGATACCGATCCCAAGCTGCTCGATTCCGTTTTGGTGAAACTGCGCGAGGCCGGCGCCGCCATCGAGGCCGGCGATGACTGGATAGAGTTGGATATGAAGGGGCGGCGGCCCCGGGCGGTGGACATTCACACCGCACCCTATCCCGCTTTTCCCACCGACATGCAGGCCCAGTTCACCGCGCTTAACGCGGTGGCCGAAGGGGTGGGCACCATCACCGAGAACGTTTTTGAAAACCGCTTCATGCACGTGCTCGAGATGCAGCGCATGGGTGCCGACATCAAATTGGAGGGCAATACCGCCATCGTCAAGGGCGTGGAATGTCTGAAGGGTGCGCCAGTGATGGCCACCGACTTGCGTGCCTCCGCCAGTCTGGTGCTGGCCGGCCTGGTGGCAGAGGGCGAGACTGTGGTGGATCGCATCTATCACATCGACCGTGGGTATCAAAACATCGAGGAGAAACTGGCTTCCCTGGGCGCCCGCATCCGCCGCCTGCCTTCGTGACCAAGATGATGAATTTCGAACAACCCATAACCATCGCCCTGGCCAAGGGCCGGATTCTCAAGGACACCCTGCCGTTGCTGCGTCACGCCGGCATAGAACTGCGCGACGACCCCGACCGCTCGCGCAAACTGATCCTGGACACCAACCACGAGCAGGTGAAGGTGGTGCTGATCCGCGCCACCGACGTGCCCACCTATGTTCAATGGGGCGCCGCCGACCTGGGCGTGGCGGGCAAGGATACGCTTATCGAACATGGCGGTGACGGGCTTTACGAGCCTCTTGATCTGCGCATTGCCCGCTGTCGGTTGATGGTGGCGGGGCGCCCCGAAGCTTCCCTGGAGGGGCAGCGGTTGCGCATTGCCACCAAATACGTTCGCGCCGCCAAGCGCTTTTTCGCCGCGCGCGGCCAGCAGGTGGAGATCATCAAACTCTACGGCTCCATGGAGCTGGCCCCCCTGGTGGGGCTGGCCGATCTCATTGTCGATTTGGTCGAAAGCGGCAACACCCTAAAGGCCAACGGCCTGGTGCCCCTGGAGCACATCATGGACATCAGCTCCCGCCTGGTGGTGAACAAGGCGAGCTGGAAGATGAAGCATGAAACCATCACTGGCCTGGTGAAGACTTTGGAAGAGGCGGTAGAACAGTCAACCCAATCGTAGGATGGGCAGAGTCAAGCCGTCTATCGTTGCACCGGAGAGATGAACGAAAACCATGGCTGAAATCCGTAAACTCGACTCCAGCACCCCCGACTTCCAGCAGCAGCTCGACCGGCTGCTGGA
>JALVUB010000279.1 GCA_027023915.1 Sedimenticola sp. | reverse complement strand
ACACCCTGGTCTATCGTGAATCGGAGATCCGGCGCATCGTGCGCGTGGCCGGCGACATCGCCCGCAAGCGGGACAGGCGGGTCTGCTCGGTGGACAAGGCCAACGTGCTGGAGTGCACCGAGCTGTGGCGGGAAGTGGCCACCGAGGTGATGACCAGGGAGTACGATGACGTGGAGCTGAGCCACATGTACGTGGACAACGCCGCCATGCAGCTGGTGCGGGCGCCCAAGCAGTTCGACGTGATGGTCACCACCAACATGTTCGGCGACATCCTCTCCGACGCCGCCGCCATGCTCACCGGCTCCATCGGCATGCTTCCTTCCGCTTCGTTGGACGAGAACGGCAAGGGGATGTACGAACCCATCCACGGCTCCGCCCCTGACATCGCCGGCCAGAACAAGGCCAATCCCCTGGCCACCGTCCTTTCGGTGGCGATGATGCTGCGCTACTCTCTGAACGAGGCGCGGATGGCCGATCGTATCGAGGCGGCGGTGAACGCGGTGCTGGATGAAGGGCTGCGCACGGCGGACATTCTCTCGGAAGGGATGCGGGAGGTGAGTTGTTCGCAGATGGGCGATGCCGTGGTGGCGGCCCTGTAGGTCGGGCTTCAGCCCGACAGGCTGGGTAAGCAGTTTTCATGCTGTCGCGGGGCCGCTGGCCGGCCCTTGACGGCGGGGACGCCGTGAATACATCCCTGTAGGCTTTGCGGCAGCATCCCTGCTGCCGAAACCCCGCCATCAAGGGCCGACCATCGGCCAGTCGGTGCATGACGGTTGGTTCGTCGGGCTGAAGCCCGACCTGTGATTATGAAGGTGGAATGATGATGAAGAGAGTGGGTTTCGTGGGCTGGCGCGGCATGGTGGGCTCGGTGCTCATGCAGCGCATGCGCGAGGAGAACGACTTTGCCGATATCGAGGAGCCGGTCTTTTTCACCACTTCCCAGGTGGGGCAGCAGGGCCCGGAGATCGGCAAGGCCATTCCGCTCCTGAAGGACGCCACCGACATCGACGAGCTCAAACAGATGGAGGTGATCCTCACCTGCCAGGGCGGCGGTTACACCAAGCAGGTCCACCAGGCCCTGCGCGACGCCGGTTGGCAGGGCTACTGGATCGATGCCGCCTCCACCCTGCGCATGGCCGACCACAGCATCATCGTCCTCGACCCGGTGAACCGCGCCGTCATCGACCGCGCCCTGGACCAAGGGGTGAAGGACTACATCGGTGGTAACTGCACCGTGAGTCTCATGCTCATGGCCCTTGGCGGGCTCTTCCAGCACGACCTGGTGGAGTGGATGAGCGCCATGACCTACCAGGCCGCCTCCGGCGCCGGCGCGCGCAACATGCGCGAGCTGCTGGCGCAGATGGGTGCTCTCCACGATGCCGCCGCCGATCTTCTCGACGACCCCGCCTCGGCCATTCTTGAGATCGACCGCAAGGTCACCGAGGCGATGCGCGGCGACGACTTCCCCACCGACCAGTTCGGCGTGCCCCTGGCCGGCAGCCTCATCCCCTGGATCGACGTCAAACTCGACAACGGCCAGAGCCGGGAAGAGTGGAAAGGGCAGGCCGAGACCAACAAGATCCTGGGTCGCGGCGAGCAGCCGGTGCCCATCGACGGCATCTGCGTGCGCATCGGCGCCATGCGCTCCCACAGCCAGGCTCTCACCATCAAGCTCAGGCGCGATGTGCCCCTGGACGAGATCGAGGCCATGCTCGACGAGGCCAACCCCTGGTCGCGGGTGGTTCCCAACGAGCGTGAGATCACCATGCGCGAGCTTACCCCGGCCAAAGTGACCGGCACCTTGGAAGTACCCGTGGGCCGGCTGCGCAAGATGAACATGGGACCGGAATACCTTTCAGCCTTTACCGTTGGCGATCAGTTGCTGTGGGGCGCTGCGGAACCGCTGCGGCGGATGCTGCGCATCCTGCTGGAGCGCTGAGCCTGATGGCGGTTTTCCTCCTCGGCAAGCAGCTGTTCAGGGCCTGTTGAACATCGATTCGCGCCAACGGAGGTGAAAAATCCGCTTTATTTTGGAGTCGCCTTAAGTTTTAGGTCTCATTTTTGATCTTGGTGGTTGGTGAAAAAGCCCGCCTGCGCTATAGTTGGGGGGAATTTATCATGAATATCCTGAAATTCCGGGAAGCAGGGAGCATGGGGGTCGGTCGATAAGGAGCTTCCAGCACACTGGTTGTCGGAAGGGGGATGAGCTTGTAGCGGTTGACGAGGGAGGAGATATGATCCGCAAGCTGGCGATAGCCGTTTCACTCGCGGTGGGCAGCACGCTGTCCCTCTCGGCGTATGCCCTTGGATTGGGTGAAATCAGGACCAGTTCTGCGCTCAACGAAAAATTCAAAGGGGAAATCGAGCTTCTTTCGGTAAAAAAAGGCGATCTGGACACCCTCAAGGTGGGGCTGGCGCCCGAAGATGTATTCCAGCGCGCCGGCCTTGAAAGAACCGCTGTTCTTCGCCACCTCCGCTTCAAGACGGTTCGCAAGCGGAACGGCAAGGCCCTGATTCTGGTGAGCAGTCCTGAGCCCGTCCGGGAGCCCTTCCTCGACTTTTTCGTGCAGGTCAGTTGGCCCAACGGCAAATTGGTGCGTGAATACACCGTGTTGTTGGATCCTCCGGTTACCACCCACAGACATGCTCCCCGCATTCACCGTACCGTCTCCGCCATGGCTGGCGGAGCCGTTTCCCGCCCTGCGCCTGCGGGACCGGCGGCTGAGCCGGGTGGTGGTGAATACGGCCCGGTGGGGCTGAACGAAACCTTGTGGCATGTCGCCTCTCGTGTCCATCCAGCGGGAGTCAGCGTTTACCAGATGGCCGTTGCGCTCTACCGTGCCAACCCTGGTGCCTTCATGAACGGCGACATCAACCTGCTTCAGAAGGGCAGCATGCTTAAGGTGCCCTCCGTCGAAGAAATCCGGCGTCTGGGCGGCAACAACGCGGTGGCCGAATACCTCAGGTTGAGCGGTAATGGCGTCCACGGCGCTCGTGGCGCGCGAGGCCGTGTCACCAGGGTTTCTTCCGCCAGCAGACAAGGGCGGGGCGCGCCGATGCCGGGTACCGGTCAGGTTTCCGCCGCCGGCGAGAAACCGTCCGGGAAAGCAGCTTCTTCTTCCGGCGAGCTGAGAATCGCCAGCGCCGAGCAGCACGCGCCGGCCGATACAGGGGCGGCGGAAAGCCAGGCGGCCAGCCAGGGGGGCAACGATGTGGCCGCCTTGAAGCGCAAGATCATGATGATGGAAGAGGAGGCCGCGGCCGCCCGTCAAGAGTCCCAAAATCTCAGGGAACGCCTGGATGAACTGAAAAAGCGGCTGGATGAAATGCAGCGTCTGTTGGCCTTGAAGGACAAGGAACTGGCCCAGTTGCAGGCGCAGGCCCAGCACGGCGCGCAGCCCGAGGCTCCGTCTCAGAAACAGGCACAAGTCGAGCCCCGGGAAGAGACGGCCCAGGGGGCAGCTCAACAAGCCCAGGCTGAAACCGAAACTCAAACCAAAGCGTCGGTGGCGACTCAAACCGAAACCGCAGCGGGCGCGGAAACCCCGCCGTCCGAGAGCACTGCCCCTGCCGGTGCCATGCCCCCCATGGAGGCGTCTTCGGGTGAATCTTCCTCGGTTTCCCAACCCGAGACTGAAACAGCGGGTAACAACCAACCTCCCGCGCCACCGGCACCGCCTGTGGAAAAACCGTCCGAAGGCAAGCCGGAGGTCGCCCAGGAGCCGAAGAAGCCGAAACTCATCAAGCCTCTCACGCCCGCCGCGCCGAAACATAAGTCGGGCTGGGGACAGTGGTTGGCCGACAACTGGCTGATAGCTGCCGGTGGTGGTGGTGTGGTGGCGCTGTTGGCCGGCTTGTTCGCCGTGCGGCGG
>JALVUB010000278.1 GCA_027023915.1 Sedimenticola sp. | reverse complement strand
CCCGCGCCTGTCGGCGAAGAGCAACCCAAGGCCGACCTGGGCGGCGCCGGCGTGCTGTTGGTGGAATCCGACATCGACCGGCTGCTCGGCCTCAGCCGCTGGCTGGAAGACTGGCATCTGCATGTCACCGCCGCCAGCGATGAAGAAGAAGTGCGCGAAGCGCTGGTCGAGGATGACATTCGCTTGGTATTGATTGCGCAAGGGGTGGTGGACTGGTGCGCGGTCTCGACTATAGTGAAAAAAGGGGCGGAGGGAGGGCCGCGCCTGTTGGGGCTGGGCCAAGCCGAAAGGCCGTCCCTGGAGTGCGTGGATGCGGTGCTGCCGGCCATGCCCGATCCCGAGGCGCTGCTGGCGGCCCTGCGCGCCCTGCTGCAAGAGGAGGAGAAAACGACAGAATGAAACGCTACGCCGGTTTCCGGGTGCTGGCGGTGGACGACAACGCCCACAACCTGTTCACCCTGCGCTCACTGATCCACAAGCACATGGACGTGGAACTGCTGGAGGCCACCAGTGGCCGTCAGGCGCTGGAGATCGCCCGCGCCGATCCCCATATCGACCTCATCATCCTCGACGTGCAGATGCCGGAGATGGACGGCTTCGAGACGGCGCGGATGTTGAAACTGCACCGCAAGACCCGTGACATCCCCATCATCTTTCTCACCGCCGCCTTCAAGACCGAGGAGTTCCAGCAGAAGGGCTACGACGTGGGCGCCGCGGACTATCTGCTCAAGCCCATCGACGACAACCAGTTGCTCAACAAGATCAGCACCTACTTTCGCCTTATCGAAAAGGAGCGCGAGCTCAACCGGGTGCTGGAAGAGAAGGTGGCCGAGCGCACCGCCGAGCTGGCCCAGGCCAACCGCCACCTGGAGAACATCATCAACGCCATGGGCGAGGCTCTGTTGATCCTCGATCCCGAAGGGCGGATCACCAAGGTCAATCCCGCCGCCTGCCGGATGCTCGGCTACTCCGAGAAGGAGCTTCTCGGCATGAGCATCGGCGATGTGTTCGAGGAGGAGGGGCAGGAGCAGGCCAGGGCCTTCATGGGCACCTGGCTCGAGGCCCTTATCCGCACCGGCGCCCTGCGCGACATCGAGGCTGCCTTCATCGCCAGCGACGGCCGCCGCGTGCCCATCCTCTTTTCACGCACCGCCATCACCGGCGAGGAGGGCGAGATTGACGAGATCATCTGCATCGCCAAGAATATGAGCGGCTACCGCCGGGTGGAGGCGGCGCCCGAAGAGAAGAGAGCCTGAGGTTGCCATGAACGACACCACTGACCGTATTCCGCCCGACGAAGATCCCACCATGACCGCCAACGCCCTCAAGGCGATGGCCCACCCCCTGCGGTGGAAGATCCTCTGCACCCTCGGCGACCGCGAGCTTTCGGTGGGCGAGATCGTCGCCGCCACCGGCACCTCCCAGAGCAACATCTCCCAGCACCTGGAGCAGTTGCGCAACAAGAACATCGTCACCTGCCGCAAGGAGGCCAACCGCATCTATTACCGCATCCGCAACGGCAAGCTGCTGGAGCTCATCGGCACCATGCGCGCGGTGCTCTGTCCCACCAATCTCGACGACCGGTACGATCAGTAATCTCCCCCTCCAGCCCACCGTAGGTCGGGCTTCAGCCCGACAAGCATGGAAAAACATTCCGTAGGAGCGGCGTCCCCGCCGCGAACCGGAGATGGGATGAACGCATCGGTCGTTCGGCGCGGGGACGCGCCTCCTACATCCGGCTTTTCCGTGCCGGATCAGTCGGGCTGAAGCCCGACCTACAGCAGAGGAGCGGGGTGAGGGGATCGAAAAATCCTCACCCGCCGGCCAGCTTCCCGGCGATGAGAAATCCAGCCACATAGGTGCCCACCGCCGATCCCAGGGTGCTGAAGAGGAACACCAGCAGGGTGCGCGAGACGCGGTTCTTCCACCAGCCGCTCCAGTGGGTGGTCTCTTCGCGGAGTCGATGGAAGTCACGCACCCGGGGCTTGCGCAGCCACAACTCGGCGGCGGCGGTGACCATGCCGGCGCCGATGGTGGGGTTGAGGGAGGTGACGGGTGCCGCCAGGAAGGCGGTGACCACGGTGAGCGGGTGCCCCAGGGCCAGCAGGGCGCCCAGGGCCGAGAGGCTGCCGTTGATGAGCACCCAGCTTCCCACCAGCGACCAACCCAGTTGCGGACTGCGCTGGAAACCCACCGCAAAGCCGGCCACCACCAGCGCCACCACCAGCCAGGCGATCCGCTTGGGCCAGGGGGTAGGCGGCGGCACCCTCTCCAGCTCGGCGATGCGCGACCCCGGATCGTCCATGCCCTGTTCCAGGTTGGCGCGTACCCCCTTGAGGTGGCCGGCCCCGATGACCGCAAGAATCTCTTTCCTGTTCCGCTTGTTCGCCGCCTGCAACAGCCGGGCGGCCATGTAGCTGTCTCGTTCCTCGATGAGAGGGCGGTAGAGGTCCTGCCGGTCCTGGGCAAACTCGGCAAAGGCGGTTTCGAGAATATCGCCCTCCTTCAGTCTTTCGATCTCTTCTTCCTCCACCTCTTCGCGCGACAGCAGTGAAACCAGCAAGCCGGTGAACAGTGTCCACCGTTTCCACCAGGAGAGTGAGGCGGCGGTGCGCTTGAGGGTGATGCCAATGTCGCGGTCGATGAGCAGAAGTTCCAGGCCGTGTTGCTTCGCCAGTTCGATGGCGCGCCGCTGTTCGGCACCCGGCTCGATTCCGAACTGTTCGGCGATGCGCTTCTGATAGGCCGCCATCGCCAGGCTGGCGGCCACCATGGCGGCCTTGCCCTGGCGGATCACCTGTCCCAGGTCCATGCGAGCAAGCTGGTCGGGGTTTATCAGTGCCTGATAGCGGCTGGCGCAAAGCTCCACCGCCACTGCATGAAAACCGCCTTCCTCGATGAGGCGGCCGACCTGTTCCGCGCTCGCGCGGGAGACATGGGCGGTGCCCAGAAGGGTGATTTCAGTGGCGCCCACGGTCACCTGTGCGCACGGTCCTTCCACGCGCGAATTCCGGCAGTTGGTCATTAACGCATTTCCAGAATGAAAAGTTGCCGCCATAATACCCGCCAGCGCCACTTCATGGCAGAAGGAATGATGAAACGACAACAAGCTGTTTTTTTGGTGGCCGCCGCGCTGCTTTTGCTGAGCGCCTGCGCCGGCGTGAGTGGCCGCCAAGAGAAGCTGCAAAACCGCCTCCTGGCTTACGATCATGTAGTGCGTTGGGGAGAGTTGTCCCATATGTACGGCTTTCTTTCGCCAACTGTGAAGGCCGCCGTTCCCCAAGGGTTGGAAAATGTGCAGGTTACCGACTATGAGCCGCTTTCCACCGTCCCCCTCGACAAGGGAAAAGGTGTTCGCCGCCGGGTTCACATCGAATATCTTCACCGCGACCATCAGGTGGTGAAAAGCCTCACTGATGAGCAGTTGTGGCGTTATGACGAGAAGGCCGGCCAATGGTTTCGTAGCAATCCTCCACCGGAATTCCGTTAATGCGCCGGGTACCGTTCAGTGAACGTCCAGGCCGCCACGAGCGCCATTTCCGCCGCCGGCTGCATCCGCTCTTTCCCCGGGCCATTGATGACTTCGGTGATGAAGAGTTGCTGGAGGTGCAGCGGCTGGATCACGAAGAGCTGATGGCTTTTCTTGCTTCCCTGCGCGCGCTGGTGGAGCGCGCCGCCGGTCTGAGGCCCAACGAAGAGAGTCAGGTGATTCTCGATCTCAAGGCCGATCTGGAAAGGCACTATGAGCAGGCCTGCGGCTTGGCCGATGTCCAGGACAACAACAAGGCAGCGATCCGCCAGCTCATCGATGTCATCATGAACACCATCCGCCGCTCTGCCGCCGGCGATCCCCTGGCCGAGCGGGAGTTGGTGG
>JALVUB010000277.1 GCA_027023915.1 Sedimenticola sp. | reverse complement strand
CCGCACCTGGGAGATGCACGAGCACGCCGAGCGGGGGGTGGCGGCCCACTGGCGCTACAAGGAGGGCGGCAAGAGCGATGAGGAGTTGGAGCGGCGCATAGAGTGGATGCGGGCCTGGCTGGAGCAGCCGTTGGATGGGAGTGAGTCGGTCCCCGTTGACACCGAATTCGAGGCGCGCCGCATCTATGTGCTCACACCCCAGGGGCGGGTGGTGGAGCTGCCACGTGGCGCCACAGCGGTCGATTTTGCTTACGCCATCCACAGTTCAGTTGGACATCGCTGCCGGGGCGCTAAGGCCGATGGCAAGATGATTCCGCTCACCCAGCCGTTGGAGAGCGGACAGACGGTGGAGATCAACACCGCCAAGGAGGAGGCCCCCAGTCTGGACTGGCTTAACCCCAGCGCCGGCTATGTGGTTACCGCGCGGGCGCGAAACCGCATCCGCAACTGGTTCAAAAAGCAGAATTACGAGCGCCATGTACAGCTTGGAAAAACCAATCTGGAAAGGGAGTTGCGGCGCCTTGGCGTGCCCCGTCCCGATCTGGAACAGCTTCTTCCACGCTACCATCTGAAAAGCGTTGACGATCTGTATGCCGCCATCGGTCGGGGCGAACTCTCGGCGGCGCAGGTGGCCAATGCGCGGATCGCATCGGTTGAGCCGCCGGTGGAAGAACAGATCGTCGAAAAAGCCGCTCGCCGGGAGACCCGGACGAAAGGGTCGCACGGACGGGTGGTGGTGGAAGGGGTGGACGATCTCATGACCAGCATGGCGCGCTGCTGCAAGCCGGTTCCAGGCGACACGATCATCGGTTACATTACTCGCGGGCGGGGCGTGACCATTCATCGAAAGGACTGCCCGGTGGCTCGTCGTCTCAGCCAGGAGCAGCCGGAAAGGCTGATTCCCGTGGCCTGGAGCGAGGATCAGCCGAAGGGGCATTTTCTTGTGGATATCCAGATACACGCCGCGGATCGCAAGGGGCTGTTGCGGGACATTTCGTCGGTTTTTTCCAACGAGGAGATGGATGTATTGGGTGTGAAAACCCGTTCCAACCGGCGCAAGGAGACAGCGGACATGCGCTTTACCGTTGAGGTGAGTGACGTGCGTCAGCTCAGCCGGGTAATGGAAAAGCTCAGTCAGGTGCCGGACGTGCTCGAGGCGCGCCGGCAGGTGTGAAGGCCTGCAAGACAAACAAACGGCAAAGGGGGAATGAACATGGAAGTGAAAAAGGTGAAAACAGCCGAGGGCTACCACTGGTACGGTTGCGCCTGGGCGCTGTTCAAAGGCAACTGGGGCCTTTGGCTGGTGATGAGCTTGGTGATAATGATTCTAACGGGGGTGCTGGGGCTTGTGCCTTTTATCGGCACCCTGATAACCAACTTGCTGCTGCCGGTGCTGGTGGGTGGTTTTCTGCTGGCCGCGCGGCGGGTGGAAGAGGGCGGTTCGCCGGGCGTGGGTGCGCTCTTTTCACCCTTTGGTGAGAGCAGCCGGTTGAATCCGCTGATCCTGCTCGGCCTCTTTGCGCTGCTGGCCAATCTGACATTGGGTGGGGTGACCATGCTTTCAGTGGGACAGCGGGTGATGGAAGCCATGATGAACAATACACCCATCGATCTGCAGACGTTGTTGACCCCGGGCGCCGTGGTGGGGCTGGTGGTGGCCCTTCTGCTGGCGGTCATCGTCACCATGGCTTTTCTATATGCCGTGCCCCTGGTGGTGTTCGACAAAGTGAAGCCCCTGACGTCATTGCGGCTGAGCCTTGTCGCCTGCTGGAAAAACATGGGCGCGCTGACCCTGTTCGGCCTGATCTATCTGGTGCTGGCCCTGGTGGCCACGCTGCCCCTGGGGCTTGGGCTGATTCTGCTGTTTCCCTACACGCTGCTGGCTCTTTATTGCAGCTACCGCGCGCTGTTCAACTAGGGAAACTCTGACAAAAGCCATCCTTGGCTTTATCAGAGTTCGCCGCGCCGCAAACGCGGTTTGCGGCTTGCTCCAAAATCGATGGCTTGGGGCCATCGATTTTGCCGGCACATCCATGTGCCGGAGGAAGGTCTGAAAAATTCAGAGGCTCCCTGGCTTGGCCGCTTATTCTGGATACCGCTCTTCCAGGGCTTGGTATAGCTGTTCCTCGAATGCTTCGCCTTCCTCTTCGATGGCGGCGGCCAGCTCCGCCAGATGTTCGTTGTCCTCCCTGCCATGCCAGCTCTTCTGGTAGCTGCCATCTTTGTAGCCGTGGTCCTGACGGAAGCGGTTGAGCACATTCTTGCCGACATAGATGCGGTAGAGGTCATCAAATCCGGTTTCTGCCCCTTTCAGCAATGCCAGAAAAGAGGGCATGGCCAGGGTGTGTTGTTCAAGAGCGTGGCGGGCCAGGGCCTCCACATGGTGACGGAAGTTGTCCTCAACGGCATCCGCTTGTTGCATCTCGGCCAACAGGGCGTCCGCGGCCGCTTCCAGATCACCTTTGTGATGCAACAGTTCGGCGCTGAGGCCGAAATGCCAGATGTCGATCAACTCCAGGCGGATCTGCTCGATGTCATGTGACTGGGCTTTCCACCACTTCCAGCCGTAGTGATCCATCAGCTCCGCCGCCTCGATCCAGATGGCCCGGTACCAGGGATAGCCTGCCGCCAGCCAGTCGGGGTTGATCTGGCGGTTGAGCCGGTCCTGAAGCTGAAGCATGTGGCGCAGGCGGGTTTTCATGATCGGTTCCGTTTGGCGCAAATGCGGGCAGTATCCCAAAGCCGGCACAGTTCGTCGAGCCGCCGGCGCAGCAGTTCGGGGGCTTCGGCCATTGCCTCTTCCAGATTCATGGGATGATCGGTCAGGGCATGGACGCTGGTGACACCGGCTTGGTGCAATGCCTCCAGTCCGCCCGTCACCGCGCCGGCCAGCACCAGCAGCGGCACGCCGTGGGTTTGGGCCAGTTCCGCCAGCCGTCCCACCAGCTTGCCCTGCACGCTCTGGGAATCGACCCGGCCCTCGCCGGTGATGAGCAGTTCCCACGCCTCGCCGGACAGACGTTCCGCCAGACGGCAGGCTTCAGCCACCACCTCGAAACCGCTGCGCACCTCGGCGCCCAACCAGGCAAGGAAGCCGAAACCCATGCCGCCGGCGGCTCCGGCGCCGGGAACGGTGCTGAAGTCTTTTCCCAGGACGCGGGCGGTGAACCCGGCGAAATGGGCCAGGTTGCGCTCCAGGACGGCCCGGGTGGCGGCGTCGGCACCCTTCTGGGGGCCGTAGACCGCGGTGGCGCCGCGTTCGCCCAGCAGGGGGTTGGTGACGTCCGAAGCGATGATGAAGCGGACACCGTGCAGCCGCTGGCGCGCCTCCTGCCACGCCACCGAGTGGATGGCGGCCAGCCCCTCGGCGTTCGGCGGCACCGGTTGGCCCCGCTGGTCGAGGAAACGGAAGCCGAGGGCCTGGAGGGCACCCAGTCCGCCGTCGTTGGTGGCCGAGCCGCCCAGGGCGAGGATCACCTCCCGCGCGCCGGCGCCCACCGCCGCCTGGATGAGCTGGCCGGTGCCGTAAGAGGTGGCGCGCAACGGATCGAGACGATCGGGCGGCACCAGCGGCAGCCCCGACGCCTGGGCCATCTCCACCACCGCGCGGGTGCCGTCGCCCAGCAGGCCGAAGTGGGCATCGACCGGCGTGCCCAGGGGGCCGGTGACTTCGGTTTCGATCAGCCTGCCGCCGGTGCCCGCCACCAGCGCCTCGGCGGTGCCTTCGCCGCCGTCGGCCAGGGGCAGGGCGACCACTTCGCAGCCCGGGAAGCGGGCCTCCAGCACTTCCTGGGCGATGGCGCAGAAGTCGTTTGCGCTCAGGCTGCCTTTGAAAGCGTCGGGCGCGATAAGGAATCTTCGTTTCGACATGAGGCCAAGGG
>JALVUB010000276.1 GCA_027023915.1 Sedimenticola sp. | reverse complement strand
ACCTGATACTGCTCGGTACAGGGCCACGGCAGTATTTTCCCGATCCGGCCGTGCTCGCGCCGCTTGCGCGGGCCGGCATCGGCTGCGAAACAATGGACACAGCCGCTGCCTGCCGCACCTGGAACATATTGCTGAGCGAGGAACGACGGGTATTGGCGGCGTTGATCGTTTGAACAGGCGAGACAACATCCATGAGCAAAGAAAAAGCGATACTGGCAGGCGGCTGTTTCTGGGGCATGCAGGAGCTGATACGCAAGCTGCCCGGGGTGCTGAAAACGAGGGTGGGCTACACCGGCGGTCAGGTTCCCAATGCCACCTACCGTCACCATCCGGGCCACGCCGAAGCGGTGGAGATCATCTTCGACAACCAGACACTCAGCTACCGCAGGTTACTGGCCTTCTTTTTCCAGATACACGATCCCACCACGCCCAACCGCCAGGGCAATGACCTGGGCGACGCCTACCGCTCGGAAATCTTCTATACCAACGACGCCCAAAAGCAGACGGCGCTGGAAATGATTGAAGCCATCAACCGCTCCAGCCGCTGGCCGGGGCCGGTGGTGACCAGAGTGACGCCGGCAAGTGATTTCTGGGAGGCGGAGCCGGAACACCAGGATTATTTGCAACGCAATCCCGGCGGCTACACCTGCCACTACCCCAGGCCCCAGTGGGTGCTGCCCGAGGACGAGGAAAATCAGGCCTGAAGGACGCTTTTCACCGCGTCGGCAATGGCGTTGGCCAGCTCTGTCACCCGGGGCGCTTCGGTGCCCTCCACCATCACCCGTATCAGCGGCTCAGTGCCGGAAGGGCGCAGCAGCACCCTCCCCTTGTCACCTAGAACCGCCTCGGCATCCGCCACCGCTTCCTTCACCACAGGCGCCGACATCACCCGGGCCGGGTCTCCCTTGCCCAGGTCAACATTCACCAGCGTTTGCGGCAACCGGGGCATGTCGCGGGTGAGGTCGTGCAGGCTGCTGTTTCCAACGACCATGGCCTCCAATACTTGCAACGCCGCCACGATGCCGTCTCCGGTGGTGGTTCGGTCGAGGCAGATGACATGCCCGGAGGGCTCGCCCCCCAAGATCCAATCGTTCAGCTTGAGCACTTCCATGATGTAACGATCTCCCACCTTGGTACGCTCCAGCTCCAGCCCAAGCTCCCTGAGCGCCATTTCCAACCCCAGGTTGGTCATCTGGGTGCCCACCACCTTTCCCCGCAACCCCTGGCTTCTTTCCAGACGCGAGCGGGCGATGACATAGAGCACACCATCGCCATCCACTATGGAGCCTTCGTGATCCACCATAATCAACCGGTCGCCGTCGCCGTCAAAGGCCACGCCGGCATCGGCGCCATGCTCCAGCACCGCCCGCTGCAACGCCTTGGGATGGGTGGAGCCCACTTCATCGTTGATGTTGAGACCATCCGGCTCGTTGCCGATCACCACCACCTCGGCTCCCAGCTCCTCGAAAACATGGGGCGCAATGTGGTAGGTGGCGCCGTTGGCGCAGTCCACCACCAACTTGAGGCCATTGAGGCGCATGCTGGAATGCACCGTGCTCTTGCAGAACTCGATATAACGGCCGGCGGCATCTTCCACCCGCTCGGCCTTGCCCAACTCTGCTGACGGAACTGTTTTCAGTGGCCTTTCCATCTCAGCCTCTATGGCCTCTTCCACCTCGTCCTGGAGCTTGCAGCCATCAGAGGAAAAGAACTTGATACCGTTGTCGTAATAAGGATTGTGGGAAGCGCTGATGACGATGCCGGTCACCGCCCGCAGGGTGCGGGTAAGATAGGCAATGCCGGGCGTCGGCATGGGGCCCAGCAGGCGGATGTCCATCCCGGCGGCCACCAGGCCAGCCTCGAGCGCCGATTCGAACAGATAGCCGGAGATGCGGGTGTCCTTGCCGATGAGCACCTTGCCACCATTTCCGTTTCCCAGCACCCGGCCGGCAGCCCAACCCAGCTTGAGCACCAGCTCGGGATTGATGCGGTCATCCCCAACCCGGCCGCGGATGCCATCGGTTCCGAAATACTTCCTTCCCATGATTTTCCTCTCGATTACGACTTTCGGGGATCTCGAAAAATTGCCATCCCGGCAATTTTTCTCCACGCAAACCGAAAACGTGGTTTTCGGTTCGCTTCATTTTCAATCATTTGCGTGATTGAAAATGGCGGGACTTACCTGTTCCGCTCGGGCACCCCGAATTTTTCGAGCTGCCCTTTCCTTTATCCATCACCGCCCAGGCCACCTCCAGGGCATCCACGGTGGCGGCCACATCGTGAACACGCACCAGCCGGGCGCCCCGCTCCACCGCCATTACCGCGGCGGCCAGGCTGCCGGGCAAACGCTCGCCGGTCTCCCGGCCGGTGATGGCGCCAATCATGGACTTACGCGAAATACCCACCAGCAGGGGGCGGCCAAGATCTGTGAATTTTTCCAGATCACGCAGTAGTGCCAGGTTGTGTTCCAGCGTTTTGCCGAAGCCAAATCCCGGATCGAGCAGCAGCCGCTCTTCAGCGATGCCCGCCTGGCGGCAGGCTGCCATCCGCTCCTCGAAAAAAGCCTTCACCTCGGCCACCACATCATTGTACCTGGGTGAATGCTGCATGGTTCGCGGCGTCCCCTGCATGTGCATCAGGCAGACAGGCACATCGAGTTCCGCAACTGTTTCGACAGCGCCGTCGGCCCGCAAGGCGTTTACATCGTTGACCAGGCCGGCGCCAGCAGCCACCGCGCGACGCATCACCTCGGGCTTGGAGGTGTCCACGGAAATGGGAACCTTCAATATCGACCGAAGTGATTCAACGATGGGCACCACCCGTCGCAGCTCTTCTTCCAAAGGCACTTCGGGGGCGCCGGGGCGGGTGGATTCACCGCCCACGTCGATAACGGCGGCCCCCTCCTCCTCCATGCGAAGGGCCTGCTCCCTGGCAGCGCCCGGATCAAAAAAACGGCCTCCGTCGGAAAAGGAATCGGGCGTGACATTGAGAATGCCCATCACCCTGGGACGTGACAGGTCGAGGGAAAAGCCGTTGCAGTTGAGCATCACGAAAAACAAAAAGGGGCCGGAAATTCCGGCCCATGGTTCTGTTTGAGGTCAAGCGGATCAGTGCTGACTGGCTGGATCGGGATTACCCACCGGCCCATCGGAATCACCCGCGCCTTCACCTTCGACATTGGTTGCCACATTGCCACCGCTGGGGGTGGAGGAATCGTCCTCCCAACCGCTGGGCGGTCTGGGCGTGCGGCCCGCCATGATGTCCTGGATCTGCTCCTGGTCGATGGTTTCGTACTTTATGAGCGCCTCGGCCATGGCGTGGAGCTTGTCCTTGTTTTCTTCCAGGATGCGCTTGGCGCGCTCGTAGTTACGATCGATGATGCTGCGCACCTCTTCGTCGATGACGTGAGCCGTCTCATCGGAGATGTTTTTGTGCTGGGTCACGGAACGACCAAGAAAGACCTCTTCTTCCTCATCGCCATAAGCCAGCGGCCCCAATCGTTCCGACAGCCCCCAGCGGGTCACCATGCCACGGGCGATCTCGGTGGCGCGCTTGATGTCGTTGGACGCGCCGGTGGTGACGTGCTCGGGTCCAAAGATCATCTCCTCGGCGATGCGACCACCATAGAGGCTGGAAATCTGGCTCTCCAGCAGCTCCTTGCTCTGGCTGTAGCGGTCCTCCTCGGGCAGGAACATGGTGACCCCCAGGGCGCGGCCTCGCGGAATGATGCTTACCTTATAAACCGGGTCGTGGGAGGGCACCAGCAGGCCGACGATGGCGTGGCCCGCCTCGTGATAGGCGGTCTGCCTCTTCTCCTCGTCACTCATCACCATGGAGCGCCGCTCGGCGCCCATCATGATCCTGTCCTTGGCCGCCTCGAACTCAGCCATGGTCACCTGCCTGG
>JALVUB010000275.1 GCA_027023915.1 Sedimenticola sp. | reverse complement strand
TCGGGCGCGATAAGGAATCTTCGTTTCGACATGAGGCCAAGGGTACCGCGAAAGTCGTCTTTCCTTCACAGGCCGTTGCGTGGAAAATGGCGGCTCTTTCAGCGGAGAGGAACCATGAACCCGGCGGTACGGTTGCAAGGGCTGCGCAAGACCTACGCCAACGGCACCGAGGCCCTCAAGGGGATCGATCTGGCCGTGGAGGCGGGGGATTTCTTCGCCCTGCTGGGCCCCAACGGCGCCGGCAAGTCCACCGCCATCGGCATCCTCGCCTCGCTGGTGCGCAAGAGCGGCGGCAGGGTGGAGGTGTACGGCCACGACCTGGACCGCGAGCCCCGGGAGGTGAAGCGGCGCATCGGCCTGGTGCCCCAGGAGTTCAACTTCAACCAGTGGGAGCCGGTGGAGGAGATCGTCATCAACCAGGCCGGCTACTACGGCATTCCCCGGCGGCTGGCCTACGACAAGGCGCGCCGGGTGCTGAAGGCGCTGGATCTGTGGGACCGCCGCCGGGTGCAGGCGCGCAGCCTGTCGGGCGGGCTCAAGCGGCGTCTGATGATCGCCCGCGCCCTGGTTCACGAGCCGCCGTTGATGATCCTCGACGAGCCCACCGCCGGGGTGGACATCGAGATCCGCCGCAGCATGTGGGCCTTCATGCAGGAGATCAACCGCGCCGGCACCACCATCATCCTCACCACCCACTATCTGGAAGAGGCGGAGAACCTCTGCCGCAACATTGCCATCATCGACGAGGGGCGCATCGTGGAGAAGAGCACCATGCAGGCGCTGCTCCACCGGCTGCACCGCCAGAGCTTTCTGCTCACCCTGCGCCATCCTCTCGAAACCCCGCCCGAGGGCGCGCCGGTGAAGCTGAGCCGGTTCGACCCCTACACCCTGGAGGCGACCCTGGAGCAGGAGCAGACCCTCAACAGCCTCTTCTGCTGGCTGGAAGGGCGGGGGATCGAGGTGCTCTCCATGCGCAACAAGCAGAACCGGCTGGAGCAGTTCTTCATGGACCGGGTGCGCAGGCGCAAGGCGGAGGCGGAAGCATGAACAGCGCTTCCCGCTACTGGGTCGCCTTCTCCACCATCGTCATCAAGGAGGTGCTGCGCTTTCTGCGCATCTGGGTGCAGACGGTGCTGCCGCCGGCGGTCACCACGGCCCTCTATTTCATTATCTTCGGCAATCTCATCGGCTCGCGCATCGGCGAAATGGGAGGCTACGGCTACCGTGAGTTCATCGTGCCGGGTCTGATCCTCATGGCGGTGATCGCCAACAGCTACGCCAACACCGTCTCCAGCTTCTTCCAGGCCAAGTACCAACGCCACATCGAGGAGCTGCTCATCTCGCCGGTGCCCAACTGGATCATCCTCGCCGGCTACACCGCCGGCGGCGTGGCGCGCGGCCTGGTGGTGGGCGCGGTGGTCACCGGCGTCTCCCTCTTCTTCGCCGATGTGGCCCTGGTGCATCCTTTGATAACCCTGCTGGTGGTCTTCCTCACCTCGGTGCTGTTCGCCCTGGGTGGGCTCATAAACGCCATCTTCGCGCGCAATTTCGATGACATTTCGGTGATCCCCACTTTCGTGCTGACGCCGCTCACCTATCTGGGCGGGGTCTTTTATTCCATTGATCTGCTGCCCCATTTCTGGCGCCAGCTTTCATTGGCCAACCCGGTGCTCTATATGATTAACGCCTTCCGCTACGGTATTCTGGGAGTTTCCGACATCCAACCAGGAGTGGCGCTGACGCTCATTCTCGTCTTCATCGTGGTGTTGGCAGCGGCGGCTTTGTGGCTGCTCCACAAAGGCGTGGGGATCAAGAATTGAGCCGTCGTCGCCAGATAGCCTGGGCCTTTTACGACTGGGGCAACTCCGCCTTCGCCACCACGGTGATGGCCGGCTTCTTTCCGGTCTTCTTCAAGGCCTACTGGGCCGGGGGGCTGAAGGCCACCGACAGCACCTTCTGGCTGGGGCTGGGCAACTCGGCGGCCAGCACCCTGATGATCCTGCTGGCCCCCCTCATCGGCGCCCTGGCCGACCAGGGGGGCAACAAGAAGCGGATGCTGGTCACTTTTGGCTTCCTCGGTGCATTGATGACTCTCTCTTTGTTCGTGGTGGCGGCGGGCAACTGGCCCCTGGCGCTGCTGCTCTATGCCCTTGGCCTCATCGGTTTCTCCGGCAGCCTGGTACCCTACGACGCCCTGCTGGTGGACGTGGCCGAAGAGGCGGAATGGGACCGGGTCTCCGCCCTGGGATACGCCCTTGGTTATCTTGGCGGCGGACTGCTCTTCGCTCTCAATGTGGCCATGGTGAGCCGCCCGGCCTGGTTTGGGTTGGCCGGTTCCGCCGAGGCGGTACGTTTCTCTTTTCTTATGGTGGGTGTCTGGTGGGCGCTTTTCACGCTGCCCTTGTTGTTTTGGGTGCAAGAGCGCCATCCCGCGCCACCGCGCGACGGGGTGTTGCGGGGCGCCCTGAAGGAGATCCGCGACAACCTGCGTGAAGTGCGCGGCCACCGCATGGCCTTTCTTTTTCTGCTGGCCTACTGGCTCTATATCGACGGCGTGGACACCATTGTGCGCATGGCTGTGGACTACGGCATGGCCATCGGCTTTCAACCGGGGGATCTGCTGGGTGCCCTGCTGCTCACTCAGTTGGTGGGTGTGCCGGCGGCCCTGGCGTTCGGCTGGATCGGCGGCAGGCTTGGGGCGAAAAGTGGCATCATGATTGCCCTGGCGGTCTATTCGCTGGTGATCGTCTGGGCCTGGAGCATGAACCAGAAGTGGGAGTTCTACGGCCTGGCGGTGATGATCGGTCTGGTACAGGGGGGTATTCAGTCCCTGAGTCGGTCGTTTTACGCCCGCCTCATTCCCAGCGACCGGGCAGGGGTGTTTTTTGGTGTCTATAACATGCTGGGCAAGTTTGCCGCGGTGATCGGGCCGCTGTTGGTGGGATTGGTGGGTGTGGTCACCGGCAGCTCCCGTTCAGGCATCCTGGCGATTCTGCTATTGTTCATCGCAGGCGCGGTGGTGCTGCGCCAAGTGCGCGCGCCGGAAACAGGCTGAAGCAGCAGGCGTCTGGAAAACGTCTGCTGTAACGACAAGGAGAACGAGGATGAAGTTTCTGAAATGGTTGCTGATTGTGGTCGTCGTCCTGGTGGTGCTGGTGGTGGCGGCCGTGGGGCTGTTGCGGGTGATGGTCGATCCCGAGCAGATCAAGCAGGAGGTGGCCACCCGTTTCGAGCAGCAGACCGGTCACAGCCTGACGATCGATGCGCCGGTGAAATGGTCGGTTTTCCCCTGGCTGGGACTGCACCTGGAGAAGGTGGCCATCGGCAACGCGCCCGGTTTCGGCAAGCAGCCCCTGGCTTCGGTGGGGGTACTGGACGTTAAGGTGGGGCTCAAGCCGCTGATGGAGAAACGTATTGCGGTGGACACCGTGGTGCTCAAGGGGGTGAAACTCAATCTGGTACGGAATGCCAAGGGCGTTGCCAACTGGGAAAGCCTGGTTGGTGGTAAGGCAAAAAAGGTGAACCACGCCGAGGTGGAAAAGGGTAAAAACGATCAGCTCGACCAGTACAGCATCGACCTCAAGGGAGTGGATGTGGAAGACATTGATTTGAGCTATCTGGACAAAGCCGCCGGGCAGTCCTATCGCCTGCATGACCTCCATCTCCATCTGGGCGAGGTAAAACCCGGCAAGCCGGTGAAGGTGCGTCTGGGAGGTGGTGCCACCGTGGGCAAGCCGGCGGTGGAACTGAAACTGGATGCATCCACCAGGGGCACCTTCAGCCGCGATTTCAAACGCATTCAACTGGCCGACCTGGTGGTGAAGCTGGCCGGTCAGGGTGATGAACTGCCAAAAGGGGGCATCGAGCTCAAACTGGCGGGGAACATGAGTCTGGATCAGGCGGCGGGCAAGCTGAAGGTAAGCAACCTTTCCATCTCCGGGCCGCAGGTGGATGTCACCGGCGCTTTGGACATTTCCGGTCTCAATCAGAAACCCAGGGTGGAAGGTCAACTGGCCCTTCGGCAGACCAACCTCAAGTCGCTGCTGAAGTTGGCGGGGGTGAACATCCAAACCGCTGATCCCAAGGCGCTCACCCGGCTTTCGGCAAAGCTTTCACTGGTTCAAAAGGGTGGGGCGCTCACCATCGATCCCCTGAAGCTGGTGTTGGACAACACCCATCTCAATGGACGGCTTGCCATTCCCTCGTTTACCGGCCCCGTGGTTCGCGCCCGGCTTCAGGCCGATACCATTGATCTGGATCGCTACCTGCCGCCCAAGGAAAAGAAACCGACGGTTGGCAGCGCGCCAGCCTCGGCCTCGGTCAATTCTTCAGGCAAGACGGCATCGGCGAAGGTGGATTTCACTCCGTTGCGAAAGCTGGATGCCGATGTTTCTGTGGCGGTGGGCAAGTTGTCGGTCAACCATCTTCATATGAAGAAAGTGACTCTGAGACTGGTTGCCAAAAAGGGGGTGGTGACGCTCTCGCCGGTGAACGCGCTGCTCTATCACGGCAGGCTCAACGCCAAGGCCAGCATGAATGTGCGCGGCTCCAAGCCCGTCATCCAGGCGGGTAGCAGCCTGGTGGGTATCCGTATTGGTCCCCTGTTGGCGGATCTTACGGGGAAGGACAAGCTCACCGGCACCGGTAACGTCAAGTTCAGCCTGCACACCAGGGGGCTCGGTGACCTGGAGATCCGGCGCAATCTCAACGGTAATTTCTCTCTCTCGCTGCGCGACGGTGCCTACAAGGGGTTCGATCTGGCTCAGGTGATCCGTGAGGCGAAGATGGCGCTGAAGGGACAGCGTCCCGCGCCCACTTCCAAGGTGCCGGAAACCGACTTTGCGGAGCTGCGCGGCACCGGCGTTATCCACAACGGCGTGGTGAGCAACAAGGATCTCTACCTCGCTTCACCCATTTTGCGGGTGAAAGGCAACGGCCTGGTGGATCTGGTGAAGGAGCAGATGGACTACCATGTGATGGCCAAGCTGGTGGGCTCGCTCAAGGGCCAGGGCGGCAAGAGCATGGAAGAGCTGAGGGGCATTCCCATTCCGGTGCGTGTTACCGGGCCGTTGTCCGATCCCAGTCCCAAGGTGGATGCCGAAGCCCTCGTCAAGGGGGTGGCAAAGAAGAAGATCGAGGAGAAAAAACAGGAGCTGCTGAAAAAGGCCGGAGAGAAGTTGCAGAACCAGATCGGCGGCAGCGTTCTCAGGGGGCTCTTCGGCAGGTAGCGCCGGTTCTCCCCCTGCTGTCGGAGAGCAGCTTCACCAACTCGCCGGGCACGGCTGAAAGTGGCAGAACCATTTCCGCCGCGCCGCGCTTCACCGCGGCGCCCGGCATGCCCCAGACGACGCTGGATTCCTCATCCTGGGCGATGGTGCGCGCGCCTGCCTGGCGCATTTCCAACAGGCAACGGGCACCGTCGTCCCCCATTCCGGTGAGAATCACACCGATGGCATTGGCGCCGCAGCACTGGGCCACCGAGCGGAAAAGCACGTCCACAGAAGGCTTGTGGCGGTTGACCCTGGGGCCGTCGTTCAGCTTGCAGCGGTAATGCTGGCCGTCCCATGTCACCAGCAGATGGTGGCTGCCCGGCGCGATATAGACGTGGCCCGGTTCGATGAGTTGGTCCTCTTCCGCCTCGTGAACTTCCAGTAGAGCCAAATGATTCATGCGGCGGGCGAAGGCGTTGCTGAATCCGGCGGGAATGTGCTGCGTAACCACTATGGGCGGCATGCTTTTCGGCAGCCCCACCAACACTTCCTTGATCGCTTCCGTGCCGCCCGTCGATGCGCCTATGGCCACCAGGGTCGGCCTTCTTTTGGGGGTGGGTGTCGAGGTATCCGCAGGCAGGATTACATCGGCACTGAACCTTTCCCTGGTGTCGGCCAGCTCTTTCGTCTTGTCGGGATCCCTCTTGTTGCGCGCCAGCCGGCTGTTGGCCGCGATCTTCACCTTGCTTACCAGCTCATCAGCAAGCCGCTGCAGGGCGGTTACTGGTTCTCCCCGGGGTTTTGTGACGAAATCGACGGCGCCGATCTCCAGTGCCTGCAAGGTCACGTCGGTGCCCTGTTCGGTATAGGAGGAGACCATCACCACCGGCATGGGCCGAAGGCGCATCAGATTCTTGAGGAAGGCGATGCCGTTCATCTTCGGCAGTTCCACGTCCAGGGTGAGCACATCGGGGTCGAGCTGCTTGATTTTTTCCCGCGCGTCGTAAGGATCAACCGCCGTCCCCACTACCTTGATTTGCGGATCGCTTTCCAATACCCGTGTAAGAAGCCTTCGTATGAGTGCCGAATCGTCGACGATCAAGACTTTGATGGTCATGGTGTTGCCTTCCTTTATTGGTTTTATTTCACCCTGCGGTAGATGGACTGACCGATAAGCTCGAAGCGGTCGGTGAGATCCAGGGGGCTTTCAGAATGGCCGATGAAAAGATGCCCGTTCAGGGGCAGTAGTTTTGCGAAGCGCTCAAACAGTTTTTTTTGCGTCGGCTTGTCGAAATAGATGAGGACATTGCGGCAGAAGATGGCATCGAACGGCTGTCGCATGGGCCAGTCGTGCATCAGGTTGAGCTGTTGAAAGTCCACCAGCTCTTTGAGCTCCGGCTTCACCCGGGCCTTTCCCTCGAAGGGCCCCTTCCCGCGCAGGAACCACCGCTTCAGCCGTGGCCCCAGTGAGCGCTGGATGTTGTCCAGCTCGTAAACCCCTTGCCGGCCGTGATCGAGTACGCGCGAGTCCAGGTCGGTGGCCAGGATTTTGACATCCCACCGCGCCAGTTCCGGCGAGCTCTCCAGCACCACCATGGCCAGGGTGTAGGGCTCCTCCCCCGTGGAACAGCCCGCCGACCAGAAGCGGAGGCGCCGTTCCATGCGTTTCTCGTGCATCAGCCGGGGCAGCAGTTTGCCGGCCAGATAGTCAAAGTGGTGCGCTTCCCGAAAGAAAGCGGTCAGGTTGGTGGTAACCGCGTTGCGGAAGGCCTCCAGCTCTTCCGGGTCGCCTTCTTCCAGGAACCGGCAGTAGTCGTTGAAGTTCTTCAGGTCCAGCGCCCTGAGACGGCGGGTGAGGCGGCCATAAATCAGGTCGCGCTTGTTTTCCGCCATGTGGATGCCGGTATGCTGATAAATGAGCTTCCGCAGCCGTTCCAGATCCTGCTCGGTAAAGTGGTAGGGCTGGGTCCGTTTCCTTGTGCTGGTTGCCGTCATGTTTCCACTTTCTCCATCGACTGTCAGAATTCATCCCACATCTCGTCCGCGCCTACTGCCTGGGCATGACCGCTTTCCGCAAGAGCAGGGTGCGGTACCACCTCGCCGCCGCCGGAGGCGGTTTTCTTTTCCAGTTCATCGAGCAGCGCCACGATCTGGTCTGAATAACGGGAGACCCGGTTGTAAACGTTCTCCGCCTTTTCCTTTTCGCCCTTGTTGCCGGCCTGGATGACCTGCTTGATGAGGGTGTGCATCTCCGCATGGAGTTTTTCCAGCTCTTTCATCTCTGGCATATCACCGTACCGTTGCAGAGCGCTGCCGTAGATCCACTTGCCCAGATCGCAGTCGTGGTGGGAGACCGCTTCGTCCTCGCTCATGTTTGATTCTCCATCGAGGAAGGTGCGGAGCCTGGTCTTCCACAACTTGTGCTTGGCCCGGGCAGAGGAGAAATCGAGGCTTGTGCTGGCGCTCTTCTGACCGGCCCAGGGCCGGTCGGGTGACCGCCGTTCTTCGCGTCTCCTCGACTGCTCGCCGGCTTGATCGCCGATACGGAAGAAGGCGATGAGTTCGTTCAGCTCCTGAGCCTGCTGATCCATCATCTGGCTGGTCTGTGCCGCTTGTTCCACCAGAGCAGCATTTTGCTGGGTCACTTCGTCCATCTGGGTGACCGCCTGGTTCACCTGCTCGATGCCGGCATACTGCTCAGAGCTGGCGGATGCGATCTCGGCAATGAAGTCGTTCACTTTTTTCACTGACTCAACGATTTCGTTAAGGGTCTTGCCGGACTGGTTCACCAGTTCGGACCCTTCTTCGACATTGGCAACGCTGTCTTCGATGAGGGTTTTTATCTCTTTCGCCGCGCTGGCGGAGCGTTGGGCCAGATTACGGACTTCCGCTGCCACCACGGCGAATCCCCGTCCCTGCTCGCCGGCGCGGGCGGCTTCCACCGCCGCGTTGAGAGCCAACAGGTTGGTCTGGAAGGCGATGTCGTCGATGACACCGATGATGGCCGCGATCTTTTTGCTGGAGTCGGTGATTTTCTCCATGGCGGAGATGGTTTCGGAAACCACCGAGCCGCCGGTCATGGCCTGCTCCAGGGTTTCCCTTGAAAGATCGCTGGCCTTGCGGGAGTTGTCGGCGTTCTGACGCACGGTGGAGGTGATCTCCTCCATGCTGCTGGCCGTTTCCTCCAGGTTGGATGCCTGGGTCTCGGTACGGCGGGCCAGATCCGCGTTGCCTTCCGCGATCTCCTGCGATGCCTCGGCCACCGCGTCCGCGCTGTTGCGGATTCTGCCGATGACGCGGGTGAGGTTTTTCACCGTGGCGTTCACATCTTCCTTGAGGCGGGCGAAGGAGCCTTCGTAGTCGGCATCGATGGTCTGGTTGAGATCGCCCCTGGCCAGAGCGCCGACCACGCTGGCGGTGTCGGCCACCACGTTGTCCAGTACCTCCATCAGTTGGTTAACCCGCTGGCCCAGGGTGGCGAAGAAGCCCTCCTTGTCGCCCACGTTGATCCTCTCGGTGAGGTTGCCCATGAGAGCGGCGTCCACGATGTCCTCGATCTCCCGCTCGACCGTGACCTCCTCGGTGCGGTCCTGCCACTCCACCACCGAGCCGATTCGGCGGCCGGATTCATCGAACACCGGGCTCACCGCAATCTGGAAGGTGTGTCCGTCGAAATTGAACTCGTGGTTGTAGGTCTCCTGCAGACCCTCGAGGAGATCCGCGTTCAGACCGGCGCCGCCGCCGAGGAACTCGTTGTTGGAAAGGGTGCTCTCGCCCGGGTCGAAACCGGACACCCTTTCCATCATTTTCTGGAATGCCGAGTTGACATAGATCACCTGGTGGTTTTCGTCGGTGAGCATCACCGCCGCATTGACGCTTTCCAGGGCCGCTTTCAGCCGGCTGAGATGGCTGGCCTGGGTGCGGATCTCGTTGACCTCGTATCCCAGCCGGATCTGGGTGGACTGGAGGTTTTTCAGCATCATGCCGAGGGTGTCGCGGCGTTTGCTGGTGACCCAGTTGAAATATTCGCCATCGGCGATTTCCTGAAGCGTTTTTACCGCCGTTTCCAGTGGCCGGTTCACATAACGGCTAAGGCCCCAGGCGCCAAGGATGGTGAACAGGCTGAAGGCGGCCATGGTGGCATCCAACACCCTGCTGGAGGCACCGTTATGTCCCAGCCAGGCGAGGATGCCCATGCCGGTGATGGCGGCCAGGGCGGCGATCATGCTGTAGCGGCTGATTCCAAAATCGAGCACTTTCTGTTTTAAGCGCTTGAACAGTCCCGGCTTCAGGGTTGCCTTTCCGGCGCGGATGTCCCGGTAGAGGGATTCGGCGGCGGCAATCTCCTGACGGCTGGGTTTTGTGCATACCGACATGCAGCCGGCAAACTGACCGTTGGCGCGCAAAGGGGTGACATTGGCCTTTACCCAGTAGAAATCGCCGTTCTTGCACAGGTTCTTCACCATGCCCACCCAGGGGCAACCCGCCTTTATGGTTTGCCAAAGCTGGTCGAACACTTCCGAAGGCATGTCTGGATGATGCATGATGGCGTGTTTGTTCCCCACCAGCTCTTCCCTGGTGAAACCGCTCATCTCCAGCAGGGAGCGGTTGGCCGAGGTGACGACTCCATTCAGATCAGTGGTGGTAACGAGAAACTCGCCATCCTTTACGACCACTTCGTTGTTGGTGACCGGTTCGTTGATCTTCATCTTCTGCTCCGTGGATAAATTTGTGTTGATCTGAATAAAAAACCGCCGGGAAAACACGCTGCCGCGAAAGCCGTCGGAACAGCTCCTGGAAACAGTTTTCAAAGGCTTCAAGAAGGCAGGGAATGTCCAGTGATCTGGAACCTTCGCTGTTCTCTTCCCGTTGATTCCTGGTAGAGAGATCGGCAGGACCGCCGTTTCCTAAAGGGGGCGCGCGCAGATTTTCAGTAACGACGAAAACGGGCTTTTTCCGCCTGCTTACCGGCGGGAAGATGAATGAACAAGCGGTCTTAGCGCTATTGTCGTTGAGGAAAGAGGCCCCTTCGTGATACTGTTGCACCCCGTCCGGTACACCCCAAAAACCTTCCCCGACGACGGTTGATGACGAAATTCATATTTATTACGGGCGGCGTTGTTTCTTCCCTCGGCAAGGGTATTGCTTCCGCCTCCCTGGGCGCGCTGCTCGAGGCCCGCGGCCTGCGGGTCACCATGCTCAAGCTCGACCCTTACATCAACGTGGACCCGGGCACCATGAGCCCCTTCCAGCACGGCGAGGTGTTCGTCACCGAGGACGGCGCCGAAACCGACCTGGATCTGGGCCACTACGAGCGCTTCGTCAACACCACCATGGGGAAGCACAACAACTTCACCAGCGGCCAGGTATATGAAAGCGTCATCCGCAAGGAGCGCCGCGGGGACTATCTTGGCGGCACGGTGCAGGTGATCCCTCACATCACCGACGAGATCAAGCGCAAGATCCGCCTGGGGGCCGATGATTTCGACGTGGCCATGGTGGAGATCGGCGGCACCGTGGGCGACATCGAGTCGCTCCCCTTCCTGGAAGCGATCCGCCAGATGGGGGTGGAGCTGGGGCGCGAGAACGCCCTCTTCATGCACCTCACCCTGGTGCCTTATATAAGGACTTCCGGCGAAATCAAGACCAAGCCCACCCAGCACTCGGTAAAGGAATTGCGCTCCATCGGCATCCAGCCGGACGTGCTGCTGTGCCGTGCCGACCGGCCCATTCCCGAGGGGGAACGGCGCAAGATCGCCCTCTTCACCAACGTCCCCGAGCGGGCGGTGATCTCGGCGGTGGACGCCGACACCATCTACCGCATCCCGCTGCTGCTGCACGAGCAGAACCTGGATCAGATCGTGGTGGAGCAGCTTGGTCTGGAAGTGCCGCCGGCGGATCTTTCCGACTGGCGCCGGGTGGTGGACGGCTTGACGCACACCAGCCGGGAAGTGGATATCGCCATGGTGGGCAAGTACGTGGATCTCACCGAGTCCTACAAGTCACTCAACGAGGCGCTCACCCACGCCGGCATACAGACTGGCAGCAAGGTCAACATTCACTATTTCGATTCCGAGGCTTTCGAGCGGGGTGGCCTGGAACAGTTGGCGAAGATGGACGCCATCCTGGTGCCGGGCGGCTTCGGTGAGCGGGGCGTGGAGGGCAAGATCGCCGCGGTGCAGTACGCCCGCGAGAACCGCATCCCCTATCTAGGCATCTGCCTGGGGATGCAGGTGGCGGTGATCGAGTTCACGCGCAACGTGGCCGGCCTGAAGGAGGCCCACAGCACCGAGTTCGACCCCGACACTCCGGCGCCGGTGATCGCGCTCATCACCGAGTGGCTGGAGAAGGACGGCTCGGTCGTCACCCGAGATGAAAATGTCGACATGGGCGGCACCATGCGTTTGGGCGGACAGGAGTGCATGCTGGCCGAGGAGTCCCTGGCGCGTGAGCTCTATGGAAAGGAACGGATCATCGAGCGCCACCGCCACCGTTATGAGTTCAACAACCAGTACGGAGAGGTGTTGCAAGAAAAGGGATTGCGCATCAGTGGAACTTCCGTGGACGGCACCCTGGTGGAGATTGTGGAGTTGCCGGATCATCCCTGGTTTCTGGGTTGTCAGTTCCATCCCGAATTTACCTCCACGCCACGCCGGGGGCATCCGTTATTCACCGGTTTCGTGAAGGCGGCCCTGGCCCATCGCAAGGAGCGGGAAGGGGCGTGAAGCTCTGCGGTTTCGAAGCGGGGCTGGACAAGCCCCTGTTCCTCATTGCCGGTACCTGCGTGGTGGAGAGCCGGCAGTCGGCGCTGGATCACGCCGGCCGGCTCAGGGAGATCACCGACCGGCTGGGAATGCCCTTCATCTACAAGTCCTCCTTCGACAAGGCCAACCGCTCCTCCCACGAGAGCTTTCGCGGCCCGGGGCTGGAAGAGGGGTTGAGGATCCTCCAGGCGGTGAAGGAGGAGATCGGCGTGCCGGTGCTCACCGACGTTCACGAGGACACCCCCCTCGACGAGGTGGCGCAGGTGGTGGATGTGCTGCAGACGCCCGCCTTTCTCTGCCGCCAGACCAACTTCATCCAGCGGGTGGCGGCCCGGGGGCTGCCGGTGAACATCAAGAAGGGGCAGTTCCTCGCCCCCTGGGAGATGGTCAACGTGGTGGCCAAGGCTCGCGCCGTGGGCAACCAGGCGCTTATGGTGTGCGAGCGGGGCGTTTCCTTTGGTTACAACACCCTGGTTTCGGACATGCGCGGCCTGGCCATTATGCGCGACACCGGCTGCCCGGTGGTGTTCGACGCCACCCACTCGGTGCAGCAGCCCGGCGGGTTGGGCACCGCCTCCGGCGGCCAGCGCGAGTTCGTCCCCGTGCTGGCCCGCGCCGCCGTGGCGGCAGGGGTGGCCGGTCTCTTCATGGAGACCCACGAAAACCCGGACCAGGCCCTGAGCGACGGCCCCAACTCCTGGCCCCTGGATCGCATGGAGGCACTGCTCGAAGGGCTGATGGAGATCGACCGCAGCGTCAAGACGCGCGGTTTCCCCGAGGACGAGCTGCGGGGTGCCTCTTGATGTGTCGCCCCAATGTAGGTCGGGCTTCAGCCCGACATCCCGTCAGCGTATTGTCGGGCTGAAGCCCGACCTACCGACCAGGCCTTCAGGCTTCGGGATTTTTCTCCCTCTCCCTCCGGGAGAGGGCCGGGGTGAGGGGATCAAAAAACCAATTTCTTCAACATCATCTGCAAAATCTGAAAAACTGGAGCAACCATGTCGGAAATCATCGATGTGAAAGCGCGGGAAATTCTCGATTCCCGCGGCAACCCCACCGTGGAAGCGGACGTCTACACCGCCGACGGCGCCATCGGCCGCGCCATGGTCCCCTCCGGCGCCTCCACCGGCGCGCGCGAGGCGCTGGAACTGCGCGACGGCGATCCCGCGCGTTTCGGCGGCAAGGGGGTGCTCAAGGCGGTGGAGAACGTCAACACCACCATCCGTGACGCGGTGAAGGGTCGCGAGGTCTCCGACCAGGCCGGCCTGGACGCCCTGATGATCGAGCTCGACGGCACCGAGAACAAGTCCAAGCTGGGCGCCAACGCCATTCTCGCGGTCTCTCTGGCCGCCGCCCACGCCGCCGCCCAGGAGCGCGCCGAGCCCCTCTACCAGTACCTCGGCAGGGGCGGCTTCCTGCTGCCGGTGCCTATGATGAACATCATCAACGGCGGCGCCCACGCCGACAACAGCGTGGACATCCAGGAGTTCATGATCGTCCCCGCCGGCGCGCCCAGCCTGCGCGAGGCGGTGCGTTATGGTGCCGAGGTGTTCCACGCGCTGAAGTCGGTGCTGCACGGCAAGGGGCTGGCCACCACCGTGGGGGACGAAGGGGGCTTCGCGCCCAATCTCTCCTCCAACGTGGAGGCCATCGAGGTGATCCTGGAGGCCATCGAGAAGGCCGGCTTCAAGGCGGGCGAGGATATCTGGCTGGCGCTGGACGCCGCCAGCTCCGAGTTCTACGAGGATGGCAAATACCGCCTCGCCTCGGAGAACCGCACCTTCACCTCGGAGGAGTTCAGCGACTACCTGGAGAACTGGATCGACGCCTATCCCATCCTCTCGCTGGAGGACGGCATGGCCGAGAACGACTGGGAAGGGTGGAAATACCACACCGGGCGGCTCGGCAAGAAGGTGCAGCTGGTGGGCGACGATCTCTTCGTCACCAACACGGCGATCTTCAAGGAGGGGATCGACAAGGGCATCGCCAACTCCATCCTCATCAAGCTCAACCAGATCGGCACCCTCACCGAGACCCTTGAGGCCATCGCCATGGCCCGCGAGGCCGGCTACACCGCGGTGATCTCCCACCGCTCGGGGGAGACCGAGGACACCACCATCGCCGACCTGGCCGTGGCCGCCGCCACCGGCCAGATCAAGACCGGCTCCCTGTCGCGATCCGACCGCGTGGCCAAGTACAACCAGCTCATGCGCATCGAGGAGCAATTGGGTAGTGATGCGGTCTATGCCGGGCGGGGCGCCTTCCCCGGCGCTTGAGGGAGATGCCCTGGCCGCTGCGCCTTCTGGCCCTGCTGCTGGCGGTGATGCTGCTGGTGTTGCAGTACCGCCTCTGGGTGGGGCGCGGCAGCCTGGCCGAGGTGGCCCACCTGGAGCGGCAGATTCAGGATCAGCAGGCGCGTATTTCCGAGATGAAGGCCCGCAACGCCCGGCTTCGGGCCGAGGTGGACAGTCTTAAGCACGGCCTGGATGCCATCGAGGCGCGGGCGCGGCTTGATCTGGGCATGATTAAGGAGGGTGAGACCTTTTATCAGGTTGTTCCCGCGAGGAAAGATAAGTGAACTACTGGGCCGTGGTACCCGCCGCCGGCGTGGGCCGGCGCATGGGGGCGCAGGTTCCCAAGCAGTACCTCGAACTGGCCGGCCGCCGGGTGATCGACTGGACCCTGGCGGTACTGCTGGCCGAGCCGCGTATCCGCAAGGTGGCGGTGGCCCTCGGTGCCGAAGATCCCTTGTGGTCATCCTGTGAGCATGCCGGCCATCCCCGGGTGCTGCGCGTGGAAGGCGGTGCAGAGCGTGCCGACTCTGTGCTCAACGCCCTGCGCGCCCTGGAGCGGGAGGCCGACCCGGACGACCGGGTGCTGGTGCACGACGCCGCCCGCCCCTGCCTGCGCGCCGAGGATCTCTCCCGCCTCATTGAACTGGCGTCGGGCGATCAGGGCGGGCTCCTCGCCCTGCCGGTACGCGACACCATGAAACAGGCCGACGACCAGGGCCGCAGCGAGTCCACCCTAGACCGCAGCCGCATCTGGCACGCCTTTACCCCCCAGCTATTCCCCCTCGCCACCCTGCGCGACGCCCTGGAACGCGCCCTCGCCGCCGGTGTTACCGTCACCGACGAAGCCAGCGCCATGGAGTGGGCCGGCCACCGCCCCCTGCTGGTGGAGGGCCACCCCGACAACATCAAGATCACCCGCCCCGGGGATCTGGAGCTGGCGGCGTTTTATCTGCGGTCGGCAAAGGGTCATATCACCTGACGGCGTAGGTTGGGCTTCAGCCCGACGGATCTATTTTCAATCCAAAGAGCCGTTCCAGGTTCCGCGTCGTCCGGCGGGCGATCTCCCGGGGCTCTTCTTCCCTCAGCCGCGCCAGCGCTTCCACCACTTCCGGCAGGTACTCGGGGCTGTTGCGCTGGCCCCGGTGGCGGGCGCCGCTCATGGAGGGGGCGTCGGTCTCCAGCACCAGGTGGTCCAGGGGCAGTTCCCGCGCCAGGCGGTGGAGGCGTTTGGCGTTGGGGTAGGTGAGCATGCCGCCAAAGCCGAACAGGAACCCCAGCTTCATGTACTGCGCCGCCTGCTGCGGGCTGCCGTTGAAGGCGTGGCAGATGCCGCCGCGGACGCCCGTCCGTTGCAATGCTTCGAGCACCGCCTGGTGGGCCTTGCGGACGTGGAGGATCACCGGAAGCGCCAGTTTCCGCGCCAGGCGGAGCTGGGCCTCGAACAGCGCCATCTGTGCCTGGGCATCGTGCTCGGGAAGCTGGAAGTCGAGGCCGATCTCGCCGATGGCCACCAGGGATTCGCCGCCGGCCAGCCGTTCCAGCGTCTCCAGATCGCCTGGCTCGTGCTCGGCCATGAACCAGGGATGGAGCCCCAGGGCGGGGTACAGATCTTCTTCCGAAGCGGCGAGCGCCAGCAGGCGCGTGAAGCGGGCGGCGGTGGTGCCGGGCACGATAAAGGCGCCCACGCCGGCGGCGCGGGCCCGCGCCAGCACCTGGTCGCGGTCGCTGTCGAACTCGGGGAAGTCGAGGTGGCAGTGGCTGTCGACCAGGAGGGGCCCGGTGGATGCTGGAAGTGCGTCGCTCATGGTCATGACAAGGTAACATAGCCGGAGTCTGATCTTTCCGCAGGTAACGCATGAACGATTTTCGCATCGGCCACGGTTTCGACGCCCACCGTTTTGGTCCCGGCGACCACCTGGTGCTCGGCGGGGTGCGCATCCCCCACGACCGGGGGCTGGTGGCCCATTCCGACGGCGACGTGCTGATCCACGCCATCTGCGACGCCCTGCTGGGCGCGGCGGCGCTGGGGGACATCGGTCGCCACTTTCCCGATTCCGACCCGGCCTGGAAGGGGGCCGACAGCCGCGACCTGCTGCGCCGGGTGGTGGCGCTGCTGGCCGGCCGGGGCCTGAAAGTGGGGAATCTCGACAGCACCCTGGTGGCGCAGCAGCCACGCCTGGGGCCCCACATCGAGCAGATGCGCCGCAACCTGGCGTCGGACCTGGGTGTGGAGACAGGCCGGGTCAACGTCAAGGCCACCACCACAGAGAAGATGGGCTTCACCGGTCGGGGCGAGGGGATCGCCGCCCATGCGGTGGTGCTATTGACCAGTGACTGATCCAACTCTGGCGCTGCCCTTCGCCTGGGGTGGGCCGGCGGGGCGGGGTCTGTTGCGCCGGGAGCCGGAGGATTTCCAGGTGATCGAGATCCCCGCCGTGGAACCCTCGGGCGAGGGCGAACACCTGCTGGTGCGGGTGCGCAAGCGTAACCTCGACACCCTCCAGGCGGCACGCAGGCTGGCCCGCGCCGCCGGCGTGCCGGCGCGGGCGGTGAGCTTCGCCGGTCTCAAGGATCGCCACGCCGTCACCGAGCAGCACTTCTCCATCCACCTGCCGGGCCGGGCCGATCCCGATCTGGCAGCGGTGGAAGACGACCGGCTCCATGTGCTGGAGGCCGTCCGCCACCATCGCAAGCTGCGCCGGGGCGCCTTGGCGGGCAACCGCTTTCTCATCCGGGTGTGCAACTTCGAGGGGGATCGGTCGCAGGCGGAAGCGCTTTTGGCGCGCATCGCCCGGGATGGCGTGCCCAACTACTTTGGCAGCCAGCGTTTCGGGCGGGAGGGGCGCAATCTGGAGCAGGCGCGGGCGCTGTTCGAGGGACGGAAACGGCGAATGAGCCGGGAACAGCGCCCGCGCC
>JALVUB010000274.1 GCA_027023915.1 Sedimenticola sp. | reverse complement strand
CTCACGGGTACTGCCCGATTCACCCGCGGCCAGGGCAGGTCTTCAGGTGGGCGATGTCATCCTTTCCTATGAGGGCCATGCCATAAAGACCTCCAGCGAGCTGCCGCCCCTGGTGGGCGCCACCGCCGTGGGCAAGGAGGCGCGGCTGGTGGTCCAGCGCCACGGCAAGCGCATGGAGATCAGGGTCCAGGTGGCGGAGTTGCCCGCCGGCGAGCAGCCGGATACCAACACCTCCGGCGAAAAACAGAAAAAACATCAGGGCGACCGTCTTGGGCTGGTGGTGCGCGATTTGTCGAACGAGGAGCGCCAGGAGCTGAAGCTGCCTGAATCCGTCAGTGGCGTGGCGGTGGAGTCGGTGATGCCGGGGCCTGCCAAGAAAGCCGGCGTGGAGGAGGGTGATGTGCTGCTGCGACTGGGAGACCAGCCCATCGAAAACAGCGGCCAGTACCGTCAGTTGCTGGAGAAGCTGAAGTCAGGACAGTCCGTGGCGCTGCTGGTCCAGCGCCGCCGGGGGCCGCTCTTTCTCGCACTCAAATTGCCCTGAGCGGTTTTCGTCTGTCGAAATTTTCCCGTTGCCCGGGTATCATTCCGGGCTTCAATTTTTTCTCGCGTCCTGGATGACAAAGCTCGACCACATTCGCAATTTCTCCATCATCGCCCATATCGATCACGGCAAGTCCACCATCGCCGACCGCTTCATCCAGGCATGCGGCGGGCTGAGCGAGCGCGAGATGGAGGATCAGGTGCTCGACTCCATGGAGCTGGAGCGGGAGCGAGGCATCACCATCAAGGCCCAGAGCGTCACTCTCCGGTACACTGCCCGCGACGGCGAGACCTACGAACTCAACTTCATCGACACCCCCGGCCATGTGGATTTTTCCTACGAGGTCTCCCGCTCACTGGCCGCCTGCGAGGGGGCGCTGCTGGTGGTGGACGCCGCCCAGGGGGTGGAGGCCCAGAGTGTTGCCAACTGCTACACCGCCATCGACCAGGGGCTGGAAGTGGTGCCGGTGCTCAACAAGATCGACCTCCCCTCCGCCGATCCCGAGCGGGTGATCCAGGAGATCGAGGAGATCATCGGCATCGAGGCCGAGGACGCCCTGCGGGTGAGCGCCAAGACCGGCGAGGGCATTCGCGAGCTGCTTGAGACCCTGGTGGAGCGCATTCCGCCGCCCCAGGGCGACCCCGGGGCGCCCCTCCAGGCGCTCATCATCGACTCCTGGTTCGACCCCTACGTGGGGGTCATCTCCCTGGTGCGGGTGGTGAACGGCCGCCTGCAACGCAAGGCGCGCATCCGCGTCATGTCCACCGGCCGCGACTACCAGGTGGAAAAGGTGGGCGTCTTCACCCCCAAGCGGGAGGAGCGCGAGGCGCTGGAGACCGGCGAGGTGGGCTTTCTCATCGCCGGCATCAAGGAGATCGACGCGGTGCCGGTGGGGGACACCATCACCGAGGAGCGCAACCCCGCCGCCGAGCCGCTGCCCGGCTTCAAGGCGATGCAGCCGCGGGTTTTCGCCGGCCTCTACCCGGTCAGCTCCGATGACTACGAGGCCTTCCGCGAGGCGCTGCAAAAGCTGCGGCTCAACGACGCCGCCCTCCATTTCGAGCCGGAGACCTCCCAGGCCCTGGGCTTCGGTTTCCGCTGTGGCTTTCTCGGCATGCTGCACATGGAGATCGTGCAGGAGCGGCTGGAGCGGGAGTACGGGCTGGACCTCATCACCACCGCGCCCACGGTGCTCTACGAGGTGGAGAAGACCGACGGCGAGGTGGTGATGGTGGACAACCCCGCCGACCTGCCCGAGCCGAGCCGCATTGCCGAGATCCGCGAACCCATCATCCGCGCCAACATCCTGGTGCCCCAGGAGTATCTGGGCAACGTCATCAACCTCTGTATCGAAAAACGGGGGGTGCAGAAGAACCTGCAATATCTCGGTGGTCAGGTGCAACTCACCTATGACCTGCCCATGAACGAGGTGGTGCTGGACTTTTTCGACCGGCTCAAATCGGTGAGCCGCGGCTACGCCTCCTTCGAATACGAGCTGGACCGTTTCCAGGCGGCGCCGCTGGTGAAGCTGGACATTCTCATCAACGGCGATCGGGTGGACGCGCTCTCTATCATCGTCCACCGCGAGCATGCCGAGAGCCGCGGGCGTGAGCTGGTGGAGAAGATGAAGGAGATCATTCCCCGGCAGATGTTCGAGGTGGCCATCCAGGCGGCCCTGGGCAGCAAGATCATCGCCCGCTCCACGGTGAAGGCGCTGCGCAAGAACGTCACCGCCAAGTGCTACGGCGGCGACGTCACCCGCAAGCGCAAGCTGCTGGAGAAGCAGAAGGCCGGCAAGAAGCGCATGAAGCAGCTGGGCAAGGTGGAGATTCCGCAGGAGGCCTTCCTCGCCGTGCTCAGCGTGGGAAAAGACAAATAACCAAAAACCGGGAGGATTTGTATGACTGTCTTGTTGAGCCTGTTACTGATCGGGTCTTTTTTCTGGATTCTCTCGGTCTTTGGAATCGAAGCGGCGCTCACATTCGCCACACTGATCGCCGGCCTGGTTCTGGCCGGATATCGGCTATGGAAACGTGTTTTCTCCAAGGAGGGTGGAAGTGAAGAGAAAGTGCCGATGTTGGTGGACTACGCCCGCTCTTTCTTTCCCATTTTTCTGTTCGTTCTTCTGCTGCGCAGTTTCCTGGTGGAGCCTTTCCGCATTCCTTCCGGCTCCATGATGCCCACCCTGCTGGTGGGGGATTTCATTCTGGTGAACAAATTCAGCTACGGTTTGCGGCTGCCGGTTCTGAGAACCAAGTTCATGGATGTGGGCGAGCCCAGGCGGGGCGACGTGGTGGTCTTCCGCTATCCAAGAAACCCCAAGGTGGACTACATCAAGCGGCTGGTGGGGTTGCCGGGCGACCACATCGCTTATCACGACAAGGTGCTCTATGTGAACGGCAAGCCCATGGCGCAAAAACCGCTGGGTTGGTACAAGGCAGAAGGGGCCGGGCTCCGCATGCAGGGGGCTTATGAGCTTATGGAAGACCTGACCGGCGTGAAGCACCATATTCTGGTCGATCCCCGTTATCCTGATTTTGGTCCTGGTTGCGAAGTGCTGGCCGATGGTGAGATCACGGTGCCCGAGGGGCACTATTTCATGATGGGTGACAACAGGGACAACAGCAACGACAGCCGTTGCTGGGGCTTCGTGCCGGAGGATAATTTGGTGGGCAAGGCCTTTATGATATGGTTGAGCCTCGATTGGAAGCGCTCGAATATCGTGGATTGGAGCCGTATCGGACAACGCATACACTGAGGCGCTGAAGATGCATCAGCTACCCACACGTCAACGCGGCATCGGGCTTCTGGCCTTGATGTTCATCCTTGCCATAGTGCTTTTTTTCGTGCTCCTGGGCATGAAAATGGTGCCGAGGTATGTTCAGTATTACAGCGTGGTGGAAGTACTCGAGGCCATTGCCAATGATCCCCAGTACCACGATGCCTCGCCGCGCGAGCTGAAAAAAGCCTTCGAACGTCGCCTGGACATCAATGGCGTCTACGATTTCCCCAAGAAGGGGCTCAGCATCGAGCGAAGCGGCAAGGGCGGCATGTTGATGAAGGTGAAATATGAAAACCGGGAGCATGTGGCCGGCAATGTGGACGTGGTGATGCATTTCGAGCACCAGGTGACGATACCGGGCCGCTGAAGTTGATGAACCTGGAGCGGCTTCAACGGCAGCTCGGCTACCACTTTCAAGACCAGGCCCTGCTGCGCCGGGCGCTAACCCATCGCAGCGCCGGCTCGCGCAACAACGAGCGGCTGGAATTTCTGGGTGATGCCATTCTCGGCTTTGAGGTGGCGGAAAAGCTCTTCCGCAACCATCCCAATGCCACCGAGGGGGAACTGAGCCGCGCCCGTGCCCAGTTGGTCAAGCGCGAGACCCTGGCC
>JALVUB010000273.1 GCA_027023915.1 Sedimenticola sp. | reverse complement strand
CCGTGACCAGGTTGTCGATCACCGACAGCACCACTGTGGTGTCACCACCACCTGGCCGATGAACCGCGATGCGGCACTGGTTGGCGCCACGAACCGAACGGGTCTCGGGATGGGCTCCCGGCGGCATCACGTCCACGAAAATCTCCCCTTCATAACGTTTTTCATAAAGTTGTTGCAGATCAACGTCGGCATCCACCGCCAGGGGAACATAGAGCGTGGCGTGAATGCCCCGGATCATGGGCAGCAAGTGTGGCACGAAGGTGAGGTGAAAATCACGCCCCAGGGCGGAGGAAAGGTTCTGCTCGATCTCCGGCTGATGTCGGTGACCCGGCACCGCATAGGCCTTGAAGCTCTCGCCCGTCTCCGCCATGAGCATGGCGGCATTGGCGCCACGACCGGCACCGCTGACCCCTGATTTACAATCGGCCACCACATGCTCCATGGTAGCCAACCCACTCTCCAGCAGCGGCAACAGACCAAGTGTTACAGCGGTGGGATAACAACCAGGATTGGCCACAAGGCGAGCCCCCGCAATGGCCTTTCGGTTCAGCTCGGGGAGACCGTAGACCGCCTCGGCCACCAGCTCGGGACAGGCGTGCTCCATGTTGTACCACTGTTGCCAGAGAGCCACATCCTTGATGCGGAAATCCGCCGCCAAGTCGATCACCCGCGTTCCGGCTTCAAGCAATTCCGGCGCTTGCTTCATGGCGATGCCGTTGGGAGTGGCGAAAAATACCAGATCACACTCCTTCAAAACCGCCACATCGGGCTCGGTGAAGGCCAGATCGGTGTGGCCGCGCAGGTTGGGGAAAAGATCCACCACCGGCCTGCCCGCCTCGGAGCGGGAGGTGATGACCCGCAGGGTTACCTCTGGATGGCGCACCAGCAGGCGCAACAGTTCCACCCCGGTATAGCCGGTGCCGCCAACGATGCCGACTTGGATCATTTCGCTTTCTTTTCTGCCGGTAAAAGACCTATTCTACCGCAGGCGCCGCGCCAATCCTCCCTTCAGGGCGTGGCTTCTGTCCCAAACCATCGAAACAAGGAGAACCTCATGACCGGCTGGCTGTTGCCCAAGGCCCTGCATCTCTTTTTCATGGTCGCCTGGTTCGCGGGAATTTTTTACCTGCCCCGGCTCTTCGTGAACCATGCCGCCACCTTGGACGAACCTGTGCTGGATGCCCGCTTCAAGATGATGGAGCGCAAGCTCTACCGCTTTATCACTCCCTGGATGGTGTTGACCGTGGCGTGTGGGCTTTGGATGCTCTGGGCCGGCGCCTGGAACGCCTACAACCACATGGGATGGTTGCATGTTAAATTGGTGCTGGTGGCGCTGCTGGTGGTTTATCACTTCTGGTGCGGCGCCCTGGTGAAGGCCTTTGCCGAGGGGCGTAACCGTCACTCGGAACGCTGGTACCGCTGGTTCAATGAGTTGCCGGTATTTCTGCTGCTGGCGATAGTGCTGCTGGCCACTTTGAAGCCGTTCTGAAACGACAAACGGCGCCGAAGCGCCGTTTCACCCAAACCTGGTGTTTCTTGATTCAGCCGCAGCCGCCCCCGGTGTTGGAGCCACAAGTGCTGCAACCACCACCAATGGGTTGCAGATTATTGAAAACAAAGCGTGCCTCCTGGCCATCGCCGGCAACGAAGTCGATCTCCACCCCCTTCAAATACTGAAGCGTGCCGCTATCGACAATGAGCTTGAAGCCGTCGTACTCGCGCACGTTGTCGTCGTCAGCCAACTGATCGGTGAAGGTCATTCCAAAATTGATGCCGCTACATCCTCCGGGCGTAGCGAAAACGCGCACGCCTTCAATGGGCTCTTCCACCTGGCTGGCCAGTTCCTGCATCTTCTGCTGTGCCGATGCGGTAAGGGTGAGATCGTCATCGCCCATCTGTTTGACTTGTGCTGTCATTGTGCAAACCATCCTGCAAGTTGAATTTATAAAAATTGTAACACGCCACCAACGAGTCCAAATCATCAATAACAATGTACCGAACGGTGGAATAATGAATTGACGGAAGTCATGGCGACCATTCCATCGGATAGCCATGATCGAAGGTCGTCACCTCATCACTATGTTGTTCCGTCATGAGGCCGTGGCTGCCCATCTTTCTTCTCTCCATGGTCGTTTTCGCCACCGGCGGCACTCGGGCCGGCGAACAGGATGATGTTCGCGTGCTGGTGGCCGAAGCGCGCGAGATCGTCAATGACCTCCACGCCCGTCTCAAAACGAAGCTGCAACTGGCGCTGAAAAAGGAGGGCACGGTGAAAGCTCTGGAAGCCTGTCATCTCGATGTGCCGGACATGGTTCGCGCGGCCGGGCGAAACGGCTGGGAAGTGAGACGAACCAGTGTCAAGGTACGCAATCTCGAGGATGCGCCGGACAAGTGGGAATACAAGGTGCTGGAAGAGCTGGATGCCAAAAACAACGCCGATGTGCCGGAAGAGCAGCTCGAACACTGGGAAATCGTGCAAAAAAACGGCCACAAGCGGTTTCGCTACATGAAAGGGATAGTGGCGCTTCAGGTCTGCACCCGCTGTCACGGCAAGCACATTAAAAAGGAAATCATCAGCCAGCTCGACAGCCTCTACCCTTTCGACCAGGCACGGGGTTACGAGGCGGGTGACTTGCGGGGCGCCTACAGTCTCAGCCTCGATTTGACCCCGTAAAAACATGATACCGGCGCTCGTCTGTTGACTCCCGTCAACTTCCGAAGTTCACGGCCACCTCCCCCTTGACTCAAGTCAATCTACCCTTGAAATCCACATGGTAATTTCAAAGCCTCCAAGGTAATCAGCGTGTGTTCTCTGGTGGTCTCCGCGCCCGTGCCACGCGACCCAACCTTTTGTTCAAACCGAAGTATTACGAGGGAGTAACAGCAATGCCCAAGACAGCGTTTTCCCAACTGCCGGCCCGCAAGGCCGCCGGAACCCTGGCCCTGGCGGTATCCATGGCCTGCGGCACTCTGGCAGCCAACGCGGCCGACTACAAGGACATCAAGGCCGCTTCCAACGTTAAGGGACGTGATATCACCGAGTTCGTCAGCTCCGAATGCGGTGGCTGCCACAACCCCAAGCTTACGGGCGCCACCGGCCCCAACATCACAATGGATCGCCTGCGCCATGGCCTCAAGGGCAAGGCTGCCAAGAAAGCCGGGCGTTTCACCTATCCGCTGGATGAGCCTTCGATCTTCTCCACGGTGAAATACGGCCGCCCCGGTACCGCCATGCCCGCCTGGGGTACCGATGCCAACCCCATCGGCAAGGCACTGACCGATGCCGAGATCAAGGCAATCACCCACCACGTCTACAACGTGCCGCCGCCCAAGGATTTCCACTGGACCATGAAGCAGATGATGGAGACGCTTCAGGACGTGCCGGCCAAGCAGAACGGAAAGGTTGAGCCGGCCAAGGATGTGGACGATCTGCTCTTCGTCACCGAGCGCGAGAACTTTTCAGTGGCGGTGATCGACACCACCAAGCAGAAGGTGGTGGCCCACCTGCCAGCGGGCGCCCGTGCCCACGGCTACACCTTCAGCCCGGACGGCAAATACGCCTATAACCTGGGCCGGGACGGCTGGCTCTACAAGTACAACCTCAAAACCCTGAAGGCGGAGAAGAAGGTCCGTCTGGGTCTGGACGCCCGCGGCATCGCCATCTCGGACAACGGCAAGTACCTGCTCACCGGCATGTACATCCCCACCCAGGCGGTGATCGTGGACGCCCACACCCTCAAGCCGCTGAAGATCATCGACACCCACCATGTGAAGGACCCCGACGGCGATTATGTGGATTCCCGCATCTGCTCGGTGAACGATGTGGATCCCAAGAAAGTCGGGCCTTACTTCCTGATGGCCCTGAAAGAGGGCGGCCAGGTGTGGCGCATTGACTGGAGCAAGCCCGATTTTCCGATCAAAAAAGTGGCCAATGTCGGCAAGATCCTGCACGACGGCTTCCTGCGGCCGGACAACAAGGT
>JALVUB010000272.1 GCA_027023915.1 Sedimenticola sp. | reverse complement strand
TCCGTTACGAGCGCATGCAGGACTTTGGTCTGACCAAAAACCAGATCAAGGAGAACCTGCTGTTCGACAAGACCAAGAAGGTGGGGGCCCTGATGACCAACAGCTTCGATTCGGAGCAGGCTGCTGGTTGGTTCGGCGCCGCGCCGCCGGATCTCACCCTCACCGCCCGTCGCCGTCACGGTGGAGGTGACTGGATCTATACCTACCTTAAGAGCTTCTATAAGGACGACAGCCGGCCTTGGGGTGTCAACAATGTGGTCTTCCCCAACGTGGGCATGCCCGATGTGCTGCTTGAGCTTCAGGGCCTGCAGGAAGCGGAGATCGAGACCGACGCTCACGGCAACAAGCATGTCAAGGGGCTCAAGCTGGTGAAGCAGGGTAAGCTCTCGCCCGAGGAGTACGATCAGGTGGCCAAGGATATCACCACCTTCCTTACCTATGTCTCCGAACCAGTGAAGCTGAAGCGTCAACGGCTCGGCATGTGGGTGATGCTCTTTCTGGTTATTCTCTTCATCTTCTCCTATCTGTTGAAAAAGGAGTACTGGAAAGACGTGCACTGAGTCGCGCGCAGGACGGCCCGCGCGTGGACCGTATCCAAGGCGCACAGTCTGCTATACTGTGCGCCTTTTTTCGCTGGGGCTTTCAGGCTCCAAGTCAGGTAGCAGAACGTGGTGAACCGCAACTCGATCATGATCCTCTATTCCGATCCTGCTGACATTCACAGCCATCGTGTCCGTCTGGTTCTGACCGAGAAACATGTCGCCGCGGATATCGTGGAGGTGGATCCTCTCGATCTGCCCGAGGACGTGATGGATCTCAACCCCTATGGAACCGCGCCAGTGCTCGTTGATCGGGAGCTGGTGCTCTACGACTCCAGAATCATGCTCGAATACCTGGACGAACGTTATCCCCATCCACCCCTGCTGCCGGTGGATCCGGTTTCTCGGGCGACTTTTCGCATGTATATCTATCGGGTGGAAAGAGACTGGTACAGCCGCGCGGAGACTGTTCTTCTCGGCGGCAAGAAGGGGGAGAAGGCGCGCAAGGAGCTGAAGGAGAGTCTCATCGCCGGCGCGCCGGTGATCGCCGCCAAGCCCTATTTCATGAGCGACGAATTTTCCATGGTGGACGCCACCATTGCGCCCCTGCTGTGGCGGCTGCCCCAGCTTGGCATTGAACTGCCGGGCAAGGTGGGCAATGTCTATAACGCCTATGCCGCCCGTCTGTTCAAGCGCCCCGCGTTTGCCCGTAGTCTTACCGAGGCCGAGAAAGAGATGCGGCTTTGAATACCCCATGGGCTCACGTTTATCTGTCGTTCTGAATAATTAAACCAAGGGTTCCCTTATGGAGATGACTTCCAACCGCCCCTATTTGATCCGCGCGGTGTGGGAGTGGATCAGCGACAACGGCCTGACTCCGCATCTGCTGGTGGACGCCCGCCAGGAGGGTGTGCAGGTGCCGTGGGAGTTTGTTGAAGACGGGCGTATCGTGCTCAACATAGGTGCCAACGCGGTGCGCGATCTTCACATGGGCAACAATGAAATTCTTTTCGGTGCCCGGTTTTCCGGCAAGCCCATGGAGGTGGTGATCCCCGTTGGCGCGGTTTTGGGAATCTATGCCCGTGAAAACGGCCAGGGCATGCTCTTTCCCGAAGAGGAGCGGCAAGAGCCGGCGGACGAGCCAGAACCACCGCGCCCCTCGGGCGGCAAGCCTTCTCTCAAGGTCATCAAGTAAGGAAGATCAACGGCGGCGGTTGGCGGGGAAGGGGATCACCTTGGCGGCAGATCTTGCTTCACCGTTTTCGGTTCCTTCCTGCTCGATGGTGTGGTGTCCACGGATGTGGACCGATTCCAATTCGGTACCGAGCAGCAGCACATAGCCGGTTTCCCGCAGAGTGCCCTGCACGCTGTATTCGAAACGGTACATACGGCGCATGCGCAAACCGTCGGGGGTCCAACGCAGACTGAAACGGGCGAGGGCCATTGAGTCATCCAGAAGCTGATAGCCTTCCCGTTCACAGGCCGACCTGCCGAACGCCAGGGCCGCTTCGCGCGCATGGGCGCCCTGATACCAGAGTAACCCCGCAAGGCCGAGGACAGCTATACTGATAAGCGTTGAAAACACCTGAGCGGTCGCCTGAAAAATGGACAAACAAGTGGCTTGCAGCCGGTTGGACGTCTGTACCGGCGATATTACCAAACTGGACGTGGATGCCGTGGTTAATGCAGCCAACAATACCTTGTTGGGGGGTGGGGGTGTTGATGGCGCCATACACAAGGCGGCTGGTCCCGAACTGCTCGACCTTACCCGTACCCTGGGAGGCTGTCCCACGGGTGAGGCCAGGGTGACGCCCGGGTTCAGACTGCCCGCACGCTGGATCATCCACACTGTGGGACCGGTGTGGCGTGGCGGCGATCAGGGTGAGCCCGATCTGTTGCGGCGCGCCTACCGCAACAGCCTGCAACTGGCCCGCGAGAAAGGCGTGCGCACCATCGCCTTTCCCGCTATCAGCACCGGTGTCTATGGCTACCCCAAGGCACCGGCGGCACGTATTGCGGTGGAGGAGGCGCTGTTGGCGGCGGATAATTTCGAGCGCATCCTCTTTTGTGCCTTCAGCCAGGGGGATGAATCCATCTATCGTCAAGTGATCGAGGAGCTTTGCAAATGAGCTGGATCGACGAGATTCCCTGGCTGTTTATCATCGTGGCCATGCTCTTTTTTGGCTTGGCGCCCTTCACTCCCGAGCCCCATGTGTGGGAGAAAATCAAGATGCTGGCTGGCGGCACCCTGGTGCGTCCCATCGACATCGTCGATCTGCTGCTCCATGCCGCCCCCTTCGTGCTGGCCGGCGTGAAGTTTTGGCGGGATCGCCAACTGGCAAGGGAAAAGAGCGGGAAGTAAGGCTTCAGCGCCTGCTTTTGGTCAGCCGGTCCAGACGCAGTCGTTCCCTTTCGTCGAACAGCCGCCGGCTGCCGCCCCATACCGCAGCCATGCTTCCCAAGCCGGATGCCGCCGCGATGAGCAACAGTATCATGAGCTGATACTTGGCCGCTTCCAGCGGCGGGCTGCCGGCCAGGATCTGACCAGTCATCATTCCAGGCAGGTTGACGATGCCCGCCGTGGTCATGGCGTTGATGATGGGTATCAGGCCTGAACGCAGGGCATCCCGTCGCAGCTCGGCAACGGCTTGTTGCCAACTGTGGCCCAGGGTGAGCCTGGCTTCGATCCGTTCGCGTTGTTCCCAGGCGGCGCGGGTGAGGTTGTCCAGTGCGATGGCGATGCCCGACATGGTGTTTCCCAGCACCATGCCCAGCAGCGGAATCAGATATTGCGGCTGATACCAGGGTTTTACCCGGATCACTACTGTCAGCGCCAGCAGGGTGATGGTGAAAGACGAAAGAAACATCGACAGGGTGCCCAGCCCATAGCCCCAAACTCCGCGGAAGCGGCGTTTTTGCCGCGCCATCACCTCGTAACCGGCCACCCCCAGCATCACCAGCGTCATCAGGCCAAGCAGCGGAAGCCGGGTCTCGGCAAAGAGAGTCTTCAGAACCAGCCCCAACAGCATGAGCTGGACGGTACTGCGGGCGGCGGCGATCAAAAGCCGTTTTTCCACACCCAGATGCAGCGCCCAGGAGAGGAGCGCCAGTATGGCCACCAAGCCGGCGGCTATGGACAGATCCCAGGGTGAAAGATGAATCAGCTCCATGGCAGCTCCATCTTTTCCACGTGGCCTTGGTTTAGTTGAAGAGTGCCTGGGGCTCCGTTGCCGGTGGTCTCGCTGCCATGACTCACCCAAAGAATGGGAATACCTTCCGCGGCCTGGTGGTCGGCGATTACCCGGGCGGTGCGCTCCGCGTTATTTGCGTCCAGATTGGCGGTGGGCTCGTCCAGCAGCAGGGCGCGCGGCCTGTTGGCCAGAAGTCTGGCCAGGGCCAGCCGCTGGCGTTCGCCGGTGGACAGGCGTCTCACCTGCCAGG
>JALVUB010000271.1 GCA_027023915.1 Sedimenticola sp. | reverse complement strand
CTCATCACCATGGAGCGCCGCTCGGCGCCCATCATGATCTTGTCCTTGGCCGCCTCGAAATCAGCCATGGTCACCTGCCTGGCGTTCTTGCGCGCCGCCATCAGCGCGGCCTCGTTCACCAGGTTGGCCAGGTCGGCGCCGGAAAAGCCGGGGGTGCCGCGGGCGATGACCGCCGGCTTGACGTCCTCGGCCAGGGGCACCTTGCGCATGTGTACCTTGAGGATCTGCTCACGGCCCCGCACGTCGGGCAAGGGTACCACCACCTGGCGGTCGAAGCGGCCGGGCCGCAGCAGGGCCGGGTCGAGGACGTCGGGACGGTTGGTGGCTGCAATGACAATCACCCCCTCGTTGCCCTCGAAGCCGTCCATCTCCACCAGCAACTGGTTGAGGGTCTGCTCGCGCTCGTCGTGGCCGCCGCCCAGGCCCGCGCCACGGTGGCGCCCCACGGCATCGATCTCGTCGATAAAGATGATGCAGGGGGCGTGCTTCTTGGCGGTGTCGAACATGTCGCGCACCCGCGAGGCGCCCACCCCCACGAACATCTCCACGAAATCGGAGCCGGAGATGGTGAAGAAGGGCACCTTGGCCTCGCCGGCGATGGCCTTGGCCAGCAGGGTCTTGCCGGTGCCGGGCGAGCCCACCATGAGGATGCCGCGGGGAATCTTGCCTCCCAGCCGCTGAAACTTGGCGGGGTCCTTGAGGAACTCCACCACCTCCTTCACCTCTTCCTTGGCCTCTTCCACCCCGGCCACATCAGCGAAGGTGACCTTCACCTGATCCTCGCTCAACATACGCGCCTTGCTCTTGCCAAAGGACATGGCACCACGTCCGGCGCCGCCGCCCTGCATCTGGCGCATGAAGAAGAGCCACAGGCCGATGAGGACGATGAGCGGGAACCAGTTGATGAGAATCAGCTTGAGCAGCGAGGGCTGCTCCGGCGGCTTGGCGCGGATGTCCACGCCGGCGTTGATGAGATCTCCCATGAGACCAGGATCATCCGGGCTTTCGGTGACGAAGGCGCTGCCGGAGGTGGTGATTCCCTCGATGCGACCGTCCTGGTGAATCACCACGCTGGCCACGTTGCCCTCTTTCACCTGCTCCAGAAACTGGGTGTAGGAGATGGCGGGCGCGCGGTTGTGCTGCCCCTGAAAGCTGTTGAACACCGTCATCAGGACGATGGCGATCACCACCCAGAGAACGATGTTCTTTGCCATGTCGTTCAAAACTAAGTTACCTCTTATCCTGTTTTCTCTGCTGTGACTATATCAGACCGGAAAGCCAAGATTTCGTTTGCAAACGACCAAAAAATATCAGTATTTGTACCCGGTTGCTACAAGATAGAGTTCTCGGCTCTTGGGGCGCGACGCCTTGGGCTTGCGGGACACCACCCGCTGGAAGCTCTGGCGGAGTTCTTTCAAATACTGATCGAAACCCTCTCCCTGAAATATCTTGGTAGTAAAAACCCCACCTTCGGGCAACACCCGACGGGCGAAATCCAGCGCCAGTTCACAAAGATAGATTGACCTGGGCTGATCCACCGCGGTCATGCCACTAATGTTGGGCGCCATGTCGGAAATTACAAGGTCCACGGATCGCCCGGCCAGAAGATCCATCAACCGGCCAAGAACCGCCTGCTCGCGGAAGTCCCCCTGAAGAAAAGTTACACCAGGCAGTGGTTCCATATCGAGGATATCGAGAGCGAACACCGCGCCCTTGCGTCCCACCAGCCTGGCCGCCACCTGACTCCAGCCACCAGGCGCCGCGCCAAGATCCACCACCACCTGGCCCGGCCGCAGCAGGCGATCCTTCTCCTGAATTTCCAGCAGCTTGTAGGCCGCGCGCGAGCGATAGCCCTCGCGTTGGGCGCGCTGGACGTATTCGTCGTTGAGATGCCGCTGCATCCAGCGGTGGCTGCTTTTGGAGCGACGGGCCATGGGTGGCGTATCAATTCGAGTAGAATACGGCTTGAGCGCGGAAGCGCCTTGCCATCTGGATCACCTGCCAATGAAACTTGAAAAACACCAACTCCGTCACCTGCGGGGCCTCGCCCACTCGCTCAAACCCACCGTGATGGTGGGCCAGCACGGCCTGCGCGACGCCGTCATCGACGAACTGGACACCACATTGACCGCCCACGAGCTGGTCAAGGTGAAAGTGTCGGTGGGCGACCGACAGGCACGTGACGCGGCCATCGCCATTCTGGTGGAGCGCACCGGCGCCGAGCTGATACAGCGCATCGGCAACATGGCGGTGCTGTTCCGGCGCAATCAGAAAAAGCCGAAGATCCACCTGCCAGGTTGACTTGCGGGTCGGGCTCCAGCCCGGCCCGCGAGTCAGACGTATCTCACTTCCAGAATCTCGAACATCCGCTTGCCGCCCGGCACTTCAATCTCCACCTCGTCGCCCTCCATCTTGCCGATGAGCGCGCGGGCGATGGGTGAAGTGACGGAGATCTTGCCGTGGCGGATGTCGGCCTCGTCCTCGCCGACGATCTTATAGGTATGCTCCTCGTCGGTCTCCAAATCGAGAACGTCCACGGTGGCGCCGAACACCACCTTGCCGCCGGCGTTGAGGGTGGTGACGTCGATGATCTGGGCGTTGGAGAGCTTGGCCTCGATCTCCTTGATGCGCCCTTCGATAAAGCCCTGCTGCTCCCGCGCGGCATGGTATTCGGCGTTCTCCTTCAGGTCGCCGTGGGCGCGCGCCTCGGCGATGGCCGCGATCACCTTGGGTCGGGCCACGGTCTTCAGTTCATTCAGCTCCTGGCGCAACGCCTCGGCGCCTTCGACGGTCATGGGTGTCTTGTTCATCTTCCGTGCAACTCCTGCAAGCTGATCACTCTGGGTTCACCTTCGTGTTGCATTGCCATGACAACGGCCTCGCCGCCCGACATGGTGGTGGTATAGGCCACCTTGTGTTGCAACGCCGAGCGGCGGATGGAAGCGGAATCGATGATCGCCTGCTTGCCTTCGGTGGTGTTGATGATGAGCGAAAACTCATCGTTTTTAATCATGTCCACGATGTGGGGGCGCCCCTCCAGTACCTTGTTCACCCGGGTGCAGGGCACGCCGGCATCCAGTATGGCCTGACAGGTTCCACCGGTGGCGTATAGATCAAATCCCAGTTTGACCAGGTCACGCGCCACCCGCGTCGCCCGCTTCTTGTCAGCGTCCCGCACAGAAAGCAACGCCTTGCCACCGGCGGGCAAGGGCATGGCGTTGCCACCCTCGATGGCCTTGCCAAAGGCCTCGCCAAAGGTCTCGCCCACCCCCATCACCTCGCCGGTGGACTTCATCTCCGGCCCCAGCAGGGTGTCCACCCCGGGAAACTTGACGAAGGGGAAGACCGCTTCCTTGACAAAGTAATGGTCCGGCACCAGCTCGCGGGTGACCCCCTGTTCCGCCAGCGATTGCCCCACCATGCAGAGCGCGGCGATCTTGGCCAGGGGGCGGCCGGTGGCCTTGGAGACGAAAGGTACCGTGCGCGATGCGCGCGGGTTCACTTCCAGAATATAGATGTCGTCTCCCTTGATGGCGAACTGGGCATTCATCAGCCCCACCACGCCCAGTTCCTGGCCCATCTCCACCATGTGGCGGCGCATGCGATCCTGGATCTCGCGGCTCAGGGTGTAGGGCGGCAACGAGCAGGCAGAATCCCCGGAATGGACCCCCGCCTCCTCGATATGTTCCATGATGCCGCCGATGACCACCTCGCGGCCGTCACTCACCGCGTCCACATCCACCTCGATGGCGTCGTTTAGAAAACGGTCGAGGAGCACCGGCGAGTCGTTGGAGACGCTCACCGCCTCGCGCATGTAGCGGCGCAAGTCCTCCTCGTTGTAGACAATCTCCATGGCGCGGCCACCCAGCACGTAGGAAGGGCGCACCACCAGGGGGTAGCCGATCTCCTCCGCAAGCGCCACCGCTTGCTCGGTGTTGGTGGCGGTGCGGTTGGGCGGCTGCAACAAACCCAGCTTATTCACCAT
>JALVUB010000270.1 GCA_027023915.1 Sedimenticola sp. | reverse complement strand
CGGCTGGGCAACTACCGGCTTCCCGGCACCACCCTCTACGTCACCCTGGAACCCTGTCCCATGTGCGCCGGCGCCATCATTCATGCGCGGGTGGCTCGGGTGGTGTATGGCGCTTCGGACCCGCGCGGCGGCGCGGCGGGCAGCGTTTTCGACCTGCTGCCCTCGGACAGCCGTTTCAATCACTTCACCGAGGCCACCGGCGGGGTGCTGGCCGAGCCCTGTGGCGAGCTGTTGCGTGAATTTTTCAGAGCCAGAAGGGGGTAGTCCCTGGTGGTGCAATCCAGTTTTTTCCGCCTGTTGTCCCACCACGCCAGCAGGCGGAAGTAGTAGCGGATGTTTTCGACATAAACCACCGGTTCGCCACCGCGCGCCTGGCCGTGTTTTACCGTCTTGTAGTATTTCTCCTGCGACAGCAGGGGCAGGAAGCGTTTCACATCCCGCCACAGGTCGGGATTTCCACCACCGCGCTCGGTGAGCACGCGGGCATCCTCCAGGTGGCCGTAACCGATGTTGTAGCTGGCCAGGGTAAGCCAGAGCCGGTCGAGCCCGTCGATGCGGGTGGGGATGCGTTGCTCCATCCACAGCAGGTGGCGGGCGCCGCCGATGATGGACTGTGCCGGATCGATTCGGTTGCTCACATTGAGACGCCGGGCCGTGGCCTGGGTGAGCATCATGATTCCTTTGACACCGGTGGGCGATACCGCGTCCGGACGCCAGTGGGATTCCTGATAGCCGACCGCGGCCAGCAGCCGCCAGTCGATGCCGGTTTCCCACGATGCCTGGCGAAACAGCGCTTCGTATTTCGGCAGCCGTTTCTGCACATGTTTCCAGAAGTCGCGCAAGGTGACGAAATCCCGGCGGGGCAGCGCTTCGAGCTGCTGTCGCAATAGCCGGTCAGCAAGCTCCCGGCCGTTTTTTGAAGCGAGGAACCGGTTGGCGGCATCACGCAGGCTGGGATCTTCGTTGATGGGAAAATACCAGCGGAATCCAATCGCCGCGGGCAGCGCCGCGCCGGTTACCAATCGTGGGCGCAGACGCTGCCACAGTTGTAACAGCGGGTGGCTGACAAGAGCATGATGATGGGTGCCTCCATCAACCAGCTCCAATATCTCTTCCTGGGAAACTCTTTCAAGCGCCAGGATGCGAAGTGGCGGCGACAGCTTGTGAAGCCGTGCCTCCGCCAGGGAACCGGCCGGCACCGCCACCGTGGCCCTTGGCAGGCGTTTCAGTGTGCGGATTCGGGGTTTTCCCATGGCGTCGGCAAATACCAGTGTGGTTCGGTGCCAGGGATCGGAAAGCAGAAAATGTTGCTGGTCTTTCGATGTGGGAAGGCGGGCGGCGGCGGCCATCTGGACCTCGCCCCGGGCCACCGCTTCCAGGGCGCGGGCGCGGGTGGAATAGACCTTGAATTCCGCTTTCACGCCAAGGGAGCGGGCAAAGGCGGTGGCCAGGGCGTATTCCACTCCTTCCGGGCCGTGAGGGCCCAATTGACAGGTCAGCGGGCCGGGAACCGTGGCAATGTGGATAACGCCTCGATGTTGGATGCGTTTCAGCAATGGGGGCTGTTTACAGCCTGACAGCAGCAGGCCAAGTGACCATATCAAAATCCATGGAACAAGGGTTCCAAGACGATGGGAACGGGGGGATGGCAGTGGTTGCGGCATCACCGGGCTCATAGTTGACGTTTCAGTTGCACTGGTTTGGCGTGTATCGGTTCGTCTGGCCAGTAGTGTTTCGGATAGCGGCCCCGCAGCTCTTTTCTTACCGTTTCCCAGCCTTCCACCCAGAAGTGTGCAAGATTCCGGGTCTGTTGCACAGGCCGGCCCGCGGGCGAGAGCAGTTGCAGCAGCAGGGGCAGGCGGCCTTCCATCACCGCCGGCGTCTCCTTCAGGCCGTAGAGGCGCTGCACCGGAGCGGCCAGCAGGGGTGGGTTCCGGCGGTAGTCGATGGGCAGGGGACGGCCGCCGGGAGCCGGCCAGGCGGCGGGCAGCAGCCGGTCGAGCCGCTGGCGCGGTTCCCAGGGAAGCAGGCTCTCCATCACCTGCCGCCAGGGGAGCGAGCGGACCTCGGCCAGGCTGGTGCGCCCTTGCAGCCAGGGGGCCAGCCACGCTTCCAGGCCGTCGAGGAGCGCCTGCTCCGAGAGATCGGGCCACGACGCCTTCCGGTCGAGCCGGGCGGCCAGCCGAACCCGCGCCAGCAGCTGCTCCACCGCATCCGGCCATTCCAGGCAGCCGAGCCCCTGTTCCCGGATGGCCTCCAGCAGCAGGCCGGTCGCCGCCTCGCCATGGGGGCGGGGGAGGGGGCGACTGGAGAGCGCCAGGGCGTCGAGCCGGCGTACCGCCTTGGCGCTCACGCGCTGCTGGGTCCGGTCCCAGGTGAGCGCTTCCTCTTCCTCGATCCGGTGGCCGTGGAGGGCTTCGAGCTGCTGTTCCTCCAGGGGCAGGGCGAGCCAGATCCGCCCCTCGCGGCTGCCGGCGTCCAGGGCCGCCACCGCCAGCAGCTTTGAACCGGCCAGGGGGTCGTGTTCCGGCAGGGTGGCGCCCCGGCCCGAGGCGAGCTGGTAGCGGGCGCGGGCGTCGCCGCGGCGCAGGGCGATGCGGTCGGGATAGGCCAGGGAGAGGAGACCGGCGGCGGAAAGGTCGGCCTGGTCGGCGGAATTCACCGAACGTTGCAGCCGTTCGCTCAGTTTCAGAACCCGTTGCAGCAGGCCGCGGTCGAGATGGGGGTCAATGGGCCCGCTCCGTCTCAGCGCCTCCAGGGCCTGGAGCCGCAGCGACAGGTCCACCGGGCGGGCCTCGCCGGCCCGGGCGCGCCAGGGGTCGCGTTCGGAGAGGAGGGCGGCCAGGTCGGCGGCCTGTCTCGAACCGCCGCGCAGCACCATGTGGGCCAGCCGGGGATGGAGCCCCAGGGCGGCCATCTCGCGGCCGTGGGCGGTGATGCGGCCCCTGGCGTCGAGCGCCTCCAGCCGTTGCAGCAGGGCCACGCCCTGTTGCCAGGCGCCCCGCGGCGGCGGGTGAACCCAAGTGAGGTCGTCGGGGTCACCCACCCCCCACAGGGCCAGCTCCAGGGCCAGGGGCGCCAGGTCGGCCTGGAGGATCTCCGCCGGGCGCTGATCGGGGCGGCGCTGGTGTTCCTGCCCGGTCCAGGCGCGGTAGCAGTGGCCTGGTCCCAGGCGTCCGGCACGCCCGGCACGCTGGCGGGCCGAGGCGCGGGAGATGGGCTCCAGCACCAGCCGGCCCAGGCCGCTGTCGGGATCGAAGCGGGGCTTGCGCGCCAGCCCCGAGTCCACCACCGTGGTGATCCCCTCGATGGTGAGGCTGGTCTCGGCCACGTCGGTGGCCAGCACCACGCGGCGGAGGTGATCCGCCGGCGGCAGCAGCACCCCGGCCTGGGCGCGGGCGTCCATCTCGCCGTGAAGCTGGTGGATCTCGGCGTCGATGGGGGACGCCTCCAGCCGCTCCGCCAGGCGGGCGATCTCCCCCTTGCCGGGGAGGAACACCAGGATGTCCCCCGGCTGCTCGGCCAAGGCGCGGCGCACCAGCCGCTCGGTGGCCGCCAGGGGGTCGCCGGCGGGGCGCGCCAGGTGCTCGATGGTCACCGGGTGGAGGCCGCCGTCGCAGCGTACCACCTCGCCCTCCATGGCCCGCGCCACGCGGGATTCGTCCAGGGTGGCCGACATGGCCAGCAGGCGCAGGTCGTCGCGCAGGCCGCGGCACAGGTCGAGGCAGAGGGTGAGGGCCAGCTCCGCCTGCAGGCTCTGCTCGTGGAACTCGTCGAAGATCACCAGCCCCACCCCGGTCAGCTCCGGGTCGGACTGGAGCTGGCGCACCAGCATCCCCTCGGTGAGCACCTCGATGCGGGTGTCGGGGCCCAGCTTGCGTTCCAGCCGCATGCGGTAGCCCACGGTCGGGCCCACCTTCTCACCCAGTTGGCGGGCGAGAAAGCGGGCCGCCATGCGGGTGGCGGGCCGGCGGGGCTCTAGCATCAGGATCTTCCTGCCAGCC
>JALVUB010000269.1 GCA_027023915.1 Sedimenticola sp. | reverse complement strand
GTGTTCCCCGCGCACGCGGGGATGAACCGACGCCCGCGGTCAAGTGCCGAGCCGCATCATCGTGTTCCCCGCGCACGCGGGGATGAACCGCGCACCCGCCCCAGCCACCGCGCCCTCGATGGGTGTTCCCCGCGCACGCGGGGATGAACCGCCGATCTTTTGCGCGACACCGCCACCCGCGAGGGTGTTCCCCGCGCACGCGGGGATGAACCGCTCAGCGGCCGCGAGCTGGCCATCCAGACGCGGTGTTCCCCGCGCACGCGGGGATGAACCGTCGTCTGGCTCGGCGCCATCGCTGAGGATCACGTGTTCCCCGCGCACGCGGGGATGAACCGTCGTACACATCAAAATTGTGTGTCGTAAATTGGTGTTCCCCGCGCACGCGGGGATGAACCGTTTCGTCTCTGACACTGCGCAAAACGGGTGGGGTGTTCCCCGCGCACGCGGGGATGAACCGGGCACCGGCACCAATCTCAGCGCCATCATTTTGTGTTCCCCGCGCACGCGGGGATGAACCGGCGACAGCTCGCACCAGCTGGCCAGTACCGCAGTGTTCCCCGCGCACGCGGGGATGAACCGTGCTGGAGGCGCGCATGGAGTCGCTCAACCAGCGTGTTCCCCGCGCACGCGGGGATGAACCGCAATTCCACTAGGGCCACCAAGTCGGCAAATGGTGTTCCCTGCGCACGCGGGGATGAACCGGGCCTCCACTGGCTGGTCCGCGCCACCCTGGAGTGTTCCCCGCGCACGCGGGGATGAACCGTACCAGCTCAACAAACAGATTCGCGACACCCAGTGTTCCCCGCGCACGCGGGGATGAACCGATTGTATTCAGCGGCAACAATGCGGCATTTGTGTGTTCCCCGCGCACGCGGGGATGAACCGAAGTCGGCGGTGACGATGTTTTGAAAGGCTCTGTGTTCCCCTCGCACGCGGGGATGAACCGCCAGCCGCCTCTTGGTCGGCGCAGTCCGATGCCGTGTTCCCCGCGCACGCGGGGATGAACCGGGCCGCCCATGGCTAGTAGTCAAACCACCACCGTGTTCCCCGCGCACGCGGGGATGAACCGGACCGGTTCGGCCGCCGCGACTGGCTCAAGCGGTGTTCCCCGCGCACGCGGGGATGAACCGTATGCCCTCCAGGGAGTCGTCGAAATCAGAGGGTGTTCCCCGCGCACGCGGGGATGAACCGCTTTACATGGGGTTTTTGGCCTATCACGATGTGGTGTTCCCCGCGCACGCGGGGATGAACCGGCCAAGGGAATCACCGACACCCAGGGCGACAAACGTGTTCCCCGCGCACGCGGGGATGAACCGTCCGGGTTGTCGCCATTGGCCGGGTGCGCCGCGTGTTCCCCGCGCACGCGGGGATGAACCGGGCAATTTCGCCGGGCCGCGTTTCTTTCCATCGTGTTCCCCGCGCACGCGGGGATGAACCGTTCCAGGCTGAAGAAGCAAAGGCCAAGGAATTGTGTTCCCCGCGCACGCGGGGATGAACCGGCCCAGACATGGGAATTAAAAACTTTCATTGGGTGTTCCCCGCGCACGCGGGGATGAACCGCAAACAATGAGATATTCCGCTGCATTGATGCCGTGTTCCCCGCGCACGCGGGGATGAACCGCTGCAACTGGGCGACTACCCCTTCGGCATCGAGTGTTCCCCGCGCACGCGGGGATGAACCGAGCTTGCCCGGTGGATGGATAGGCAAAGAGCCGTGTTCCCCGCGCACGCGGGGATGAACTGCCTACCGCGAGGGGGTGTACCAGGCCGCCGGCACATCCTTGTGCCAGTGGACAGCCTGAACTTGTCAGGCGCTGTCCTTAGGCGATTCGTTTTGTACCTCTTCTTTATCTGATGTGGTAGGCGTTTGAACCGTCTGGTTTTTGGGGTTGGTGGTTTCTTCCGGTACTGCTGCCTTCTCCACTTTCTTTTTACGCGCGACCTTCTTTCTGGCAACTTTCTTTTTTATCGGAGCCTCTTTTCCTTCCACAGCTTCGGCTTCCGTTTTTGGTTTGGTAGCCGGTTGTTGGGAGGCAGCATCCCCGGTTTTCTTGGTTGGTGTTGTGTTCTCGGTGATGGAAACGGTGTTTTCCGGTTCCGTGGTGGCGGTCTGACTGGCTTCGCCCGGAGGAACAAGCGGGGTGTCGCTTGGCGCGGTGGCTTTGTTTGATCTCAGGCTGCCGGAGGAGATGGTTCGTTTTACCTTGGGCTTTTCTTCGGATGTGGGTGTCTTTTCTTCACCAGTATCCACCTGTCCCATATTCGGGGTCTGGGCCTGCTGGCTACGTCCGCGGCCCCGACCACGTCCGCCCCTGCGCCCGCGCCGGTTGGTTGCGCGGCGGTTTTCATTGGATTGACTCTCTTCCGGCGTGTTTGCTGTTTCTTTTTTCTCGGATTCGCCTTTATTCTGATTCTGAGACTGTCGTTTTTGCCCCTGGTGGCGTCCTTTGTGGTTGCCACGTCCCCGGCGTTGGCCGTTTCTGTTACGTGGGTTGCGTTTTGGTTCAGACGCTTCTTTTTTGGCGTGCGTCTCGGATTCGGGCTCTTTCTTTTCGTCGGTGGCGGAGGTGAATATGGAGAAGAGCCGCTTGATAAAACCGCCTTCTGTTTTCCGGCTTTCCTCGCTGACCGGTTCCAGCACCGGGCGTGGCGCGGGCGTGATCTGTTTCACGGCCGGTTGCTCGATTCTTTTCTGCTCATACTGAAGGGCTGCCGCCATGGTGGTTTCAGGCTCTGTTACCTGTTTGTAGCTGACGGCTTCTTCTTTCGGCATGTCCTGCCGGCGGATGCGCTCGATGCTGTAGTGGGGGGTCTCCAGGTGTTTGTTGGGAATTAGCACCACGGAGACCTGGTGCCGTTGTTCAATTTCCAGAATAGGTTGTCGCTTTTCGTTGAGCAGAAAGGTGGCGACTTCCACCGGAAGCTGGGCTTGTACTTTTCCGGTGTTTTCCTTCAGGGCTTCCTCTTCGATGATGCGCAGAATGGAGAGGGCGAGGGATTCCACGTCGCGGATGTGCCCCTGGCCGTTGCAGCGCGGGCAGGCGCGATGGGCGGATTCGCCCAACGAGGGGCGCAACCGCTGGCGGGACATTTCCAGCAGCCCGAAACGGGAGATGCGGCCGATCTGCACCCTGGCGCGGTCTTCCTTCATGGCCTCGCGCAGCCGCTGTTCCACTTGCCGCTGGTGTTTGGAAGGCCCCATGTCGATGTAGTCGATAACGAACAGGCCGCCCATGTCGCGCAACCTCAGTTGGCGGGCGATCTCTTCCGAGGCCTCCAGGTTGGTGTTGAGAGCGGTCTCCTCGATGTCGGCCCCCTTGGTGGCCCGGGCGGAGTTGATGTCGATGGAGGTGAGCGCCTCGGTGTGGTCGATGACGATGGAGCCGCCGGAGGGGAGCCGCACCTCGCGCTGGAAGGCGGTCTCGATCTGGGATTCGATCTGATAGCGGGAGAAGAGCGGCACCTCGTCCTGGTAGAGCTTGAGGCGGTTCAGATAGCGCGGCATCACCTGCTCGATGAACTGGCGCGCCTGCTCGTAGACCTCGGGGTTGTCGATGAGGATCTCGGAGATGTCGGCGCGCAGATAGTCGCGCATGGAGCGGATGATGACGTTGCTTTCCTGGTAGATGAGGAAGGGCGCCTTGCGCTCGGCGGCGGCCTTTTCGATGGAGTGCCACACCTGGAGGAGGTAGTCCAGATCCCACTGCAACTCCTCGGCGCTCTTGCCCACGCCGGCGGTGCGCACGATCAGCCCCATGCCCTCGGGCACCTCGAGCTGACTCATGGCCTGCCGCAGCTCCTGGCGCTCCTGGCCCTCGATGCGGCGGGAGACGCCGCCCGCCCGCGGGTTGTTGGGCATCAGCACCAGGTAACGACCTGCCAGGGAGATGAAGGTGGTGAGCGCCGCGCCCTTGTTGCCGCGTTCCTCCTTCTCCACCTGGACAATGATTTCCTGGCCCTCATGCAGCGCTTCGCTGATGCTGGGGCGGCGGCTTGCTTCCAGAGACTTGGGATCGAAATAGCCGCGGGCGACCTCCTTCAGCGGCAGAAAGCCGTGGCGTTCGGCGCCGAAATCGACGAAGGCGGCCTCCAGGCTGGGCTCCACGCGGGTGATGCGGCCCTTGTAGATGTTGGCTTTCTTGCGTTCCCTGCCGGGGCTTTCGATATCGAGATTGAACAGCTTTTGGCCGTCCACGATGGCCACGCGCAACTCTTCCGGCTGAGTTGCGTTTATCAGCATTCTTTTCATGTTGTGTTGTCCTGTGCCGAGCGGCACAGATTGCGGCGGGGGTGATTCCCCGGCTGGCGAGGCGGTCTGTAGCGTATGCCGCGCGTCTTTCTGATCGCAGTTGGCGCGTCCGCCCGATGGCGGCGAAGGGCGCGCGCGGAACATGTTTGGCGATGCTGTGGCCTTGCAGCGCGGATTATCCGGTCCCGCAGGTTCCGCCGGGGTTCCGGGCGGAGGCAATCTGCGTCACTCAAAAAAACTGTCTCCAGCCGCCTTGCAGACTTCGTGGCGGCCCCTCGAGTTTCTGCACGAAATCAGGGTGCTGACTTCTTCCGGCGGGCCCCGGAAAAGGGTTCAACGGGCGCCTTTGGTGCTGAAAATGGCGTCTGGTTGTGGCGGGGCCGGCCCTGCGAACTCGTTGCAACCACGCATCCATCACGTGGCTGCGAAAACCTGTTGCTTGGAAGAAAAGCCGGTTTGGCATTCTCCGAGCGGTGAAATATACCAAAAATCAGCAACATATCAAGCTCGATCTGGTTTCGGAGCCTGTCCGCCGTTGAAAAACGGAGGGACGGCGCCATCTGGCCGGTATAATTCCACCCCTTTCTTGCTCTCAGCGGGCGGCATGACGCAAAAGAAAACAGGCGCGCGCCTCGTCACCGTGGACGAGCGTGGTGATGGCCAGCGCATCGACAATTTTCTGCTGCGCGAGCTCAAGGGCGCGCCGCGCGCCCTGGTCTATCGCCTGTTGCGTCGTGGCGAGGTGCGGGTGAACAAAGGGCGGGTGAAGGCCAACCGGCGTCTTGCGGTGGGGGATGTGGTGCGCATCCCCCCGTTGCGGCTAGAGCCGGAACGGGTGTCGGGCAGGCCACCCCGGGGGTTGCTCTCCCAGGTGGAGTCCGCGGTTCTTTTCCAGGATCGCAACCTGCTGGTGCTGAACAAGCCTTCCGGGCTGGCGGTGCATGGGGGCAGCGGCCTCTCCTTTGGTGTCATTGAACTGCTGCGCGCCGCCCGTCCCGGCGAGCGGATGCTGGAGCTGGCCCACCGTCTTGACCGTGACACCTCCGGCCTGTTGATGGTGGCCCGGCGACGAAGCGCCCTGCGTACCCTGCATGAGCTTCAACGGGCGGGGCAGGTGCGAAAGCGCTATCTTGCGCTGCTCCACGGCCGCTGGCGGGAACAGCGGGCGAGGGTAACCGCGCCTTTGAAGAAGAACCTGCTGCGCGGCGGCGAGCGGGTGGTGCGGGTATCGGAGGAGGGCAAGGCTGCCCGTACCGATTTCCGCGTGGTGCGCCGTTTTGCCGAAGCGACCCTGGTGGAGGCGACCCTGGGCAGCGGCCGCACCCATCAGATTCGGGTTCATGCCGCCCACCTTGGGACACCCATTCTGGGTGACACCAAGTACGGCGACGAGGCCGCCAACCGCCGCATCAAGGGGATGGGGCTGAAGCGGCTTTTTCTCCACGCCGCCAGCCTGAGCTTTTCCTGGCCCGGGCGTGATGAGCCCTACCGGTTCGAGGCGCCACTGCCGCCGGAGTTGGAAAATCTGCTGGAAAGACTGGATGACTGAACTGATCGTGTTCGACTGGGATGGCACCCTCATGGATTCGGAGGGGCGCATCGTCGCCTGCCTGCAACAGGCGGCCCGGGATATTGGGCACGAAGTGCCGTCGCCCGAGCGGGCCAGGGAGGTGATCGGCCTGGGGTTGAACCAGGCGCTTGCCCGTCTTTTTCCGCAAGCCGACGAGACGGAGATAGAGGAGCTGGCCGATGCCTACCGGCGCCATTTTTTGAGTGACGGCCTGGTTCACTCGGAACTGTTCGCCGGCGCGCGCGAGCTGCTCCACAATCTGGCGCGGGCGGATTACCTTCTGGCCGTGGCCACCGGCAAGAGCCGCCGGGGGCTGGAAAAGGAGCTGGAACGCACCGGCCTGGGAGAGTTTTTCGTGGTTACCCGCTGCGCCGACGAAACCTTTTCCAAGCCCCATCCCCAGATGCTGCTGGATATTCTTGACCATACCGGCCAGCCGCCGGAGTCGGCCCTGGTGGTGGGGGATACCGAGTTCGACATGCAGATGGCCGCCAACGCCGGGGTGCCGGCGGTGGGCGTGGCCCACGGCGTACACCCGCCCGAGCGGTTGCGGCAGGCGGGCGCGCTGGCGGTACTGGATGGGCTTGGGGAACTGGAACCCTGGTTGCGCTCTTCGGGGGTAGATCGGGCTTCAGTCCGACAACTCTTTTAATGATTCAAACGCCATCTCGGGGCTGCTAGCCGACCCTTATTGGCGGGGACGCCGTGAATACATCCTTGTAGGCTTTACGGCAGCATCCCTGCTGCCGAAACCCCGCCAACAAGGGTCGGCTACCAGCCTCCCAGCGTGGCTGGCTGATTCGTCGGGATGAAGCCCCATCTGAAAGCCTTTTTACGGCAGATTGATACCTTCGCGGCCAAGCATCTCCACCAGCCGTATCAATGGCAGGCCGATGAGGCTGTTGGGATCGTCCCCATCCAGGCGGCGGAAGAGGGTGATGCCGAATCCCTCGGATTTGAAACTGCCGGCGCAGTTGAGCGGCTGCTCCTTTTCCACATAACGGCGAATCTGATCCTCGTCCAGCTTGCGGAAATGGACGTGATAGTCCTCGCGGGCAAGCTGAAAATCACCACTGGCGCTGTTCCATAAACAGAGCCCGGTGTGGAAGGTGACCCGCCTGCCGCTCATGGCCGTCAGTTGCGCCACGGCCTTTTCCACGGTGCCGGGCTTGCCCAGTATCTGGTCGTCCAGACAGGCCACCTGGTCGGAGCCGATCACCAGGGCGTTTTTATAAGTCGCCGCCACCGCTTGCGCCTTGTCGTGGGCCAAGCGCTTCACCAATTCCGTTGGCGATTCGCCGGGGCGGCGCGATTCGTCGATCCGTGGTGCCGCTGTTTCGAATGGCAGCCCCAGCTTTTCCAGCAGCGCCCGCCGGAAGGGCGAGGTGGAGGCCAGCACCAGCTTCATGCGGTGAACCTGCCGCTGCGCAACCGCTCGGCCTCCATCAGTTCCACCTCGCGGGCGCCGGAGAGGACGATGTCCGGGTCGGGCACGAAGTCCAGGTCGGAGTCGCTGCGGTCGTAGGGCACGGCGTTGAGAATCACCTTCATGGCGTTGATGCGGGCCTTGTGCTTGTCATTGGAGCGGATCACCGTCCAGGGGGCGTGGGTGGTGTGGGTCTTCTTCAACATCTCGTATTTCTGGGTGGTGAAGTCGTCCCACCGCTCCTGGGCCTGCAAGTCCACCTCGCTCAGTTTCCACTGGCGCAGGGGGTCGGTCTTGCGTCGCTCGAACCGTCGCGCCTGTTCCTCCTTGGTGACGCTGAAATAGAGCTTCACCAGGATGGTGCCCTGGCGCACCAGGTCCTTCTCGAAGCCGCCCACGCCGCGCATGAAGTTCTTGTACTCCTCGGGGGTGCAGAAGCCGAACACCGGCTCCACCATGGCGCGGTTGTACCAGGAGCGGTCGAACAGCACCACCTCGCCACCGCGGGGAAAGTGGGTGACGTAACGTTGAAAAAACCACTGGCTGCGCTGCTCGTTGGTGGGCTTGCCCAGGGCCACCACGCGGTAGTGTTTTTCGTTCATGTAGCGGGTAACCCGGCGGATGGTGCCGCCCTTGCCCGAGGCGTCACGGCCCTCGAACAGGATAATCATGCGCTTGCCGGTATCTTCCAGGTAGTTTTGCATGCGGATCAGCTCCGCCTGATAGGGCTTGAGAGCCTGTTCCTGGCGGCGCCGGCGCAGCGCCTTGCGCGCCTCTTTCTTGAGCCGCTTTTCCGCATCGCGCGCGTGCTGGTATCGCTCGACCAGTTCCTCGATGGTGAGCTTTTCTCCGTCCACTTCGATGAGTTGCCGATCCATCCTTTCCTTCCTGATGTTGTCTTCGAACCGGTGTTTTATCCCCGTTTGAGGATTCTCGCTTTTTCCCGCTGCCAATCCCGTTCTTTTACCGCGGCGCGCTTGTCGTGCTGCTTTTTGCCCTTGGCCAGGCCAATTTCCAGTTTGGCGCGCCCCTTTTTCCAGTAAAGAGCTGTGGGAACCAGTGCATAGCCCTTGCGTTCCACCATGCCGCGCAAGGTGTCGATCTCGCGTCGGTGCATCAGCAGCTTGCGGGTGCGCAGTGGATCGGGCTGAACATGGGTGGAAGCGGTGGGCAAGGGGGTTATGTGGGCGCCAAACAGCCACAGCTCATCGCCCTTGACCAGCACATAGGCCTCTTTGAGATTGACCCGGTTCTCCCGCAGGCTTTTTACCTCCCATCCTTCCAGCGCGATGCCTGCTTCGAAACGTTGTTCGATGAAGTAGTCGCGCTTGGCGGTCTTGTTGATGGCGATGGTGCTGCCGCCGGTTCCGCCTTTCTTTTTGCTTTTCTTGCCCATCGTTATAATTATACGCTTTGCCGAAAGTGGGTGAGAACCGGATCGATGAAAGGGAAAGTGATGACTTTGTTTGGGGTTGCGGCTTTGCTGGCCGCGTTCAGCCTGCCTGCCCTGGCGGGCGAGGAGGCCGCCGCTGCCGGCGTGCTCAACCAGTGGCTGGACGGCATTAACGGCTTTTTGGCCAGCTTTCTCTTTTACGACATCTGGCCGGGCGAGGGGAAATTTCCCTTCATCGTTGCCTGGCTGGTGGCGGGCGCCGTCTATCTGACGGTGCGCATGGGGTTCATCAACTTTCGCCTGGCGGGGCACGCCATCGCCATTTTGCGCGGGCGCTACAACCGGCCTGACGATGTGGGCGAGGTGACCTCCTTCCAGGCTCTCACCGCTGCGTTGTCGGCTACCGTGGGGCTGGGCAACATCGCCGGCGTGGCCATTGCCGTGGGCACCGGCGGGCCGGGGGCCACCTTCTGGATGATCGTGGCCGGCCTGCTGGGCATGACCACCAAATTCACCGAGGCCTCCCTGGCGCAGATGTACCGCGAGATCCGCCCTGACGGCCATGTCATGGGTGGCGCCATGGAGTACCTGTCGCGCGGATTCCGCGAACTGGGGTGGGCCAAATTCGGCAAGGGGCTGGCGATACTGTTTTCCGTTTCGGCCATCGGCGCCTCTTTAGGCGGTGGCAACGCCTTCCAGGTGAATCAGTCGCTGTCGGCGGTGAAGCAGCAGATTCCGCTGTTTGCCGATCAGCCCTGGATTTTCGGTCTGGTGATGGCCTTCCTGGTGGGGATCGTCATCATTGGCGGCATCCGCCGCATCGCTCATGTGGCCGAGGCCGTGGTGCCGGCAATGGTGGTGATCTACCTCTCGGCGGCGGGCTGGATTCTGATTTCCAACGCGGAAAAGGTGCCTCAGGTTCTGGGGCTCATAATCACTGGCGCTTTCACGCCGCAGGCGGCGTTTGGCGGAGTGCTGGGGGTAGTGGTGCAGGGATTCAAGCGGGCTGCCTTCTCCAGCGAGGCGGGCATCGGCTCGGCGGCCATTGCTCACTCCACCGCGCGGGTGCCTTATCCAGTGCGTCAGGGCATTGTCGCCCTGATGGAGCCATTTATCGATACTGTTGTGATCTGCACCATGACTGCGCTGGTCATCATCATAACCGGCGTTTATCAGCCCGACGGTCCCTATGCCGGCTTGGTGGCCGCCAACCAGGGGGCGGCGCTTACCGCCAAGGCATTCGGCGCACAGATCTCCTGGTTTCCGGTGATTCTCACCATCTCTGTGGTGCTGTTCGCCTACAGCACCATGATCTCCTGGTCCTATTACGGCGAGCGCTGCTGGACCTATCTCTTCGGCGAGCGCTACTCCATGATCTACCGCATCTTCTACGTGCTGGTGGTGGTGGCCGGCTCCATCGGCAGTGCCTCGGCGGTGCTTGATTTCAGCGATCTGCTGCTGCTTTCGATGGCCTTTCCCAACCTGTTTGGTCTCTATGCCTTGAGTGGGCGGGTCAAGCGGGCCCTGGACGCCTATATCGAGAAATTGCGCAACGGGGACCTTGATCGAGAAGCGGGACGCGCCTGATGGCGGTGGTGGAAAAGTCGGCGCTGGTGCCCCATCCGGCGTGCATGCTGTACGACATCGTTTGTGATGTAGAGTCCTACCCAGAATTTCTACCCTGGTGCAAGGACGCGCGGCTGCTGTCGCGGGACGAAGAGCAGCTTTGCGGCGAGATCGTCGTCTCCAAGGCGGGCGTCACCCGCGCCTTCGCCACCTGCAACCGGTTGTTTCCCTGCCATCGCATGGAGATCAACCTGAAAGAAGGGCCTTTCCGCAAGCTGGAAGGGGCCTGGGAGTTCACTTCCCTGCGCGAGGACGCCTGCAAGGTTTCGTTGGTGCTGGAGTTCGAATTTTCCAGCGGGTTGATGGACAAGGCCTTTGGTGTTGTTTTCGGTCAGATCGCCAATTCACTGGTGGACGCCTTCTGCAAGCGCGCCGCCGAGCTGGCACGGGAGGAAAAACAATGATTCAGGTGGAAGTGGCCTACGCCCTGCCGCGGGAACAGGTCGTGCTCACGGTGGAGGGCGAACCGGGCATGACGGTGCAACAGGCCATCGAGCGTTCCGGCATTCTCGACCTTCACCCGGAGATCGACCTGTCGAAAAACAAGGTTGGTGTTTTCGGCAAGGCAGCCAAGCTGGATGCGGTGCTCTATCCCGGCGACCGCGTGGAGATCTACCGTCCTCTCATTGCCGATCCCAAAGAGGCGCGCAAAAAGCGCGCGGCCAAGGGCAAGCCCATGCGCAAGGGCGGCGGGCGTTAGATGACGCTTCGGTTTTTTTTCGGCGCATTTTTTCTGCTTCTGCTTACCGGCTGCGCCAGCCGGCCGGTGGTTCAACCCACTTTCCTGCTGCGGCACGCCCATTCCAGCGGCAGCCGGGTGGCGGTGGACAGCAGCGGGCGGCTGCTGGCTTCCGGCGGCCTTGCCGGCGAGCTGTCGCTGTGGGACGGAAAGAGCGGACAGCGGCTCAAGCGTTGGGAGGGGCACCAGGGCTCGGTTTACGGGCTGGCCTTTCTCGATCATGACCGGCTGTTGGCCAGCGGTGGCTGGGATGGCCGGTTGGTGCTCTGGAGCCGTCAGGGACGAAAGGTACGGTCGCTTGCCATCGGCGCGCCGGTCACCGCCCTGGTGGTGGAAGCGGATGGTCGGCATTTTTGGAGCGGCCAGAAAGACGGCCATCTGGCGCGCTGGAATCTGGTGCTGGAGCCGCAAGAACAGATGGTTCTGCCCAACGGCGGACGGGTGGCAGCACTGGCCTGGTGCGACGGCCGCCTGGCGGTGGCGGACACCAGCGGCAACCTTTGGCTGCGCCGGCGGGATAGTGCTTTGCGCCATCTCGCCCATCTGCCGGCCTATCTGCGCACGCTTGCATTCGATTGCAAAAAACGGCGGCTATTCGGCGGCAGCTGGTTTCGTCTCTATCGCTGGCAGCTGCCCGACGGTGGCATGAGCATCCTCTCCACCCAACACCACGGCATCATCACCGGGCTTCATTGGGACAGCACCCGAAAGAGCCTGTTCAGCATCAGCCGCCAGACCGACAGCTCGGTGCTCGAACTCGACCCCGGGAACGGCGCAACCCGCACCGACTTTGGTCGTCATGACCTGTGTGGCGCCGATGTGAAGGTGAGCCGCAACGGACGGCTGCTGGTAACCACTTCAGACGATGGCAGCGTGCGTGTCTGGCGCCTTCCGCCGCCTTGAACCGTTGTAACGGGCCCGCCAGGATTCCAGCAATACCAAGGCGGCCCAAGCGTAGAGGGTAACGCCGAGAAACAGCATGAAACGCTGGAAAAACGCCTGATAGACATCCTTGCCCACTTCACTGTCGGATACCGCAGGCGCCAGCAGAATCCACATGGTGACCAGCGAATTGGACCAGAAGGTGGCGGGAAAACGGCTGGGCAGAACGCCAAACAGCTTGCCGCCACCATAAAGACCCGCCAGCAGCGCCAGCAGAAAAAGAATCCAGAGGTTGGGCAGAATCCCAAGCAGCAGCCAGAAAACAACCGCCAGCAGCCCGCCGGTGAAGGTGGAACCCACCAGCTCCAGCCCGGCGAGCCGGGCGCCGTCGTAACTGCGTTGCTGGCCGATGGTGAGCGCCTTGGTAAGCGCCGCCGCCCAGGTGAATGGCGCATGCAGCGCCGCCAGCCATACCGGCAGCACCACCAGGGTGCCGCGCAAGGCGATCCAGTCGGCTTGTCCGGTCCCGTTTTGAGAAGGCGAGGGCAGGCTCGGCGTGGGCTCTTCCGGGAACAGGGGCGCCACCAGCCATTGGCAGAACACGGCAACGGCGGCGCCCGTGGCCATGCCTTCGATCATGGCCCGCGCCAGCGCCTCGCTAGCCACTCCCATGACGGAAACGAGAACGAAGCCGGTGGCCAGAAAGATGCCCAGTGCATCCTGTCGCAGGCCCACCATCAGATAGGCGCTTACATAAACCCCCAGCCCCACCAGCAACACGGCGGTCAACGGATAATGGAGCAGCAGCGGAATCATCAGCAGGCCCACCCCGGTGGTGAGGACAATCACCACCATCAGGACGAGCACCGCCTTGGGGCGCGGGGGCGGCAGGGGCAGGGCGGTGAGAAGGACCGCCATCACCGGCGGCATGAAGCTGAATTTCAGCCCCAGCACGAAGGCCGCCACCGCCGACAAGGCCATCACCAGGGCTAGACGGAAAACGCGGCGGGCCGGTAGTGGCATGGTGGTCAGTAGAGGTAGGAGAGCCAGCTCGACAGCCGGATGAAGACCCGTCCCAAGAGTTTGAGCACGCCGGCGTTGTCGCTGTAGGCGATCACATCTGCCTGGCCACCCACTCTCAACTGAGAGGCGAGCAGCCCCTTCTGGCTACTGTCGAAATGGATCATCACCGGGAACCGCTGCGCGGGGCGCAGCCAGTCGCGGCTGTTCTTTATGGTGGGCAGCCTGCCGGGCCGTGGTTGTCTTCTGGCGTTCACCCCCAGGCCGATGCTGGCCACCTTGCCCCGAAACACCTTGCCGGGCAGGCTGTCCAGCACGAACTCCACCGGCGTTCCTGGTTTGAGATGGCCGAGATTGTTTTCCGTGTATTGGGCCTCTATCCAGAGATCACCCAGCGCCACCAGCGTCATTACCGCCTGTCCCTGGCGGGCGTAGCGCCCCACGGTGGTCTGGAGGTCGGTGATGGTGCCGTCCGACTCCGCCGTGACCAGGGTGTTGCCCATGTCCAACCGCGCCTTTTCCACCACCGCTTCCGCCGCCTTCAGCCGTTGCAGGGCGCTTTCCCGTCGCTTGCGCGCCTTCTCCAGGTTGGCGCGGGCCCTGGCCACCGCCGCCACTGCTTCCTTGTAGGCGGCTTCGGCCACCTCCACCCGTCTGACGGATATGGCGCCAGGGTCTTTGTGGTAGAGGCGTTGTTGCCGCTGGGCGTCCTTGCGTGTCTTCTCTTCGTGGGCGAGCGCTGAATCCAGCCCCGAACGCGCCGCTTCCACGCCGGCCTCGGCGGTGGCCAGCTGGCTGTTGGCATCGGCCAGGCGCGCCTTGGCCTTGGCCAGGGCAATGCGGTATTGGCTCGTATCAACCTGGAAAAGAGGCTCCCCCTTTTTCACCTGCTGGTTGTTTTTTACCCATACATGGGTGATGACGCCGGACACCTTGGGCGCGACGCCCACCACAAAGGCCTGCAACCGCGCCTGACTCGTGTAGGGCGTGAAGCGGTCGCCCAGCAGGTAGAGGACAAAGCTGGCCAGCAACAACAACAGCACCAGGCCGCCGCCGCGTTTTACCGAGCGGGCGGCTTTCTCCTCCGCATTGGTTGGCGTGGACTCACTCATCTGGGGATTCTTTTACCGCGGAAGGTATCTGGCGGGGTGGCGGTTGCTCGAGGAGCTTACCCCAGTTGCCGCGTGCCTTCATCCTGGCGCGAACATCGGCGGGCGCAAGATCGTCCAGCGTCGCCGGTTTCCAACCTCCGCCCAGCCCTTTGTACAGGGCTATCAGATAGCCCAGATTGGCGCCGCGGACGGAAATCAGCAGGTCGTGCGCCCTGGCCAGCGCCCGTTGGGCGGTCAATACCCGCTGGAAGTCGCTGTAACCCTCCCGGTAGCTGGTGATGGCGATCTGCAACGCCCGTCTGGCGGCGGAAACGGTCTGCTCCAGTATGCGCGTCTGTTCCAGGCTCTTCACCAGCCCCACTGCCGCGTTGTCCACCTCCAGGGCGGCGGCGAGCACCGTTTTGCGGTAGCCCTCCAGCGCCTCCTGCAAGCGCGCGTCTTCCAGCCGTACCCGGTTGCGGAAGATGCCCTGATCGAACAGGTGCCAGCGCACCGCGGGGCCAGCCGCCAGCAGGGTAGAGTCAGGAGTCGCAACCAGGTTGGCGCCGGAAAAGTTCAGGCTGCCCACCAGAGAGAGCGCGGGGTAGAGATCCGCCTTCGCAACGCCGATGCGGGCGGACTGGGCCGCTACCGTCCAGGCGGCTGCCTGCACATCGGGACGGCGCAACAGCAGCCGTGCCGGGATGCCCCTTATCCTTGTGCCGTCAACTTGCGGCAACGGACGGGAGGCGGCGGTTTTCAGCTCCGGCAGGTCGCCTGGTGCCCGCCCCAGGGTGTGGGCCAGCGCATTGAGCGTCTGTTGCCGTTGTTGCTCGATCCGGGGTATGGAGGCGAGAGTGGTCAGATACTGGGTGCGCGCCTGCTGCAAATCCAGTTCCGACGTGTTGCCCGAGTGAAACAGCTCCCTGGCGATCTCAAAGCTGCGCTTCCGCAGCGCCAGATTGTGGCGGGCGATCTCCAGCCGACGGCCCAGTATCCGCCACTGGAAATAGAGGCGCGCCACCTGGGCGTGCAGCAACACCTGCAGGGCGCGTTGGGCCTGGATGGAGGCGAAGAAGGTGGCGTCTGCCGACTCGATGGCGCGGCGGAACCTGCCCCAGAAGTCCAGCTCCCAGCCGGCGGTGAAATCGAGCTGGTAGGCGGTAAAGCCGTGGCTGCTGTCCAGCAGACCCCCCTTGTCACGCTTGTGGCTGAAGAGCAGCGCGCCGCTGCCCAGTTTCGATTGGGGATAACGGCCCGCGTTGGCCACCCCCAACAGCGCCCGGGCCTGGAGCACCCGCAGGCCGGCCTGGCGCAGACCGGGGTTGTGCCGGTCGGCGGCGCGCATGAGCTTCTCCAACGCCGGGTCGTGGAATCTTGACCACCAGGCGTGGAGGTCGCTTTTGTCAGGATCACCGGGTTCCGCCAGTTGATAGAGAGCCTGGTTCCACTTTTCCAGTGAGGGGGCATCCAGGGGATGGAAATCGGGGCCCAGCGAGGCGCAACCGGTCAGAAGCGCCGCCAGAAGGAGCGCCAGCAATCGACGGTGGCGGGCGCCTGTGTAACGGCCATGGTGGGTTCCCTTCCGCATCTTCGTTCGACCGAACGATTTCAACCGCCGGCGAGCAGGGGTGAATCAATGAAAAACTTGATAATGAGAGCATTGAGCAGGTCGATGAAAAAGGCGCCGATGAGCGGAATCACCAGGAAGGCCTTGGGGGAGGGGCCGTACTTGCGGGTGATGGCGGTCATGTTGGCGATGGCCACCGGCGTGGCGCCCAGCCCCAGGCCGGTGAATCCCGCGGCCATCACCGCCGCGTCGTAGTCCCGTCCGGTGATGCGAAAGACCAGCGCCACCGCAACCAGGGTCATCACCAGCATCTGGCTGAGCACCACCACGCCGGCGGAAGAAACCAAAGAGAGCAGATCCATGCTCATCAGGCTCATGGCCAGAAAGAGTTGCAGGCTCAGTTCATTGGCGCGATCGATGGCCGGCTTGCTCAGCGGTTTGCCGAAAAGATCCGCCAGGTTGGTTATCAGGATGCCCACCATCATGGCGGTTAGAAAGCCGGGCAGCGACAATCCCCTCACGGAGAGAAACTGGTTCACCAGGTCCCCCGCGGTAACGCACACCGAGAGCACCAAAAGGGTGCCCAGCACGTCATCGATGTGAATGGCACGGCAGGGCGCCTTGGAATCCGCGGCGGCGTTGGTTGTCTGGTCGGTGTCCGTGGAGCCGGGGGTGGAGAGCTGGAAGCGCTCGATGAGCCAGCCGCCTATCGGCCCGCCGATAATGCCGCCGGCGATGAGGCCGAAGGTGGCGCACGCGATGCCGAACTCGCGCGCGCCTTCGAGTCCCGCCTTCACTGCCTCGTTCCCCCAGGCGATGGCGGTGCCGTGGCCGCCGGCGAAAGAGATGCTGCCGCCAAGCAGCCCGTAGGCCGGCTGCGCCCCCACCAGCCAGGCCAGTCCCACCCCCGCCAGGTTTTGTAGCACCAATAGCACCGCCGCCACCCCCGTGAGCAGCGCCAGCATTCTGCCGCCCTCGGCCAGGGTGCGGAACTTGGCGCCAAGGCCGATGGTGCTGAAGAAGAAGAGCAGGAATAGGTCGCGCAACCCCATGTCGAAGGTGATTTTCACCTGCCAGAGCCCCGCCAGCAGCGCCACCAGCAGACTGCAAAGGATGCCGCCTGTGACCGCAAGGGGGATGTTGTATCTCCGCAGCGGGGGAACCCGGCGGCTGAGCGCCATTCCCACCCAAAGCACCAAAACAGCGACGATGACTACTTCCAGGCCGTGGAGTTGGATTTCCATGGAAAGCTTATGTGAGTTGGGTAAAAGGTCTAACGGAGAAAAAGATGGGCGTAGGCGCGCAGGCGGCGTCCCTTCCAGATATGGCCGTCGATCCGTCCGGCAAGGGCGCGGGCGCCTGTTTGATCGGTGTCTATGTCGACCACGGCCAGGGTATGGGGGCCGTCCGGTTTTCCTTCCAGGGTCACCGAGCGGATGGGCACGCCATACGCTTCCAGTACCTGACGTACCTCTTCTTCCGTGGTGCCTGGTGGAAAGTCGGAAACAGAGATGTGCATGGCGCTCATCCAGTGCCCGCAGACGGCGGTAATGACGAGAAATATAGCATGAATCAGCGGTTGTTCTCTTTCAGTCCCTGCTGGATGCCGATGCTCACAAGGCTGGCGACAACGATTGCCAGGTAGAAGACCCCGGTTGTGGCTTCGGCATAGGCAAGGAACTCGGCAAGCCGGTTGGCTGGCAGAATGTCCCCATAGCCCAGGGTGGTGAGGGTGACGAAACTGTAGTAGGCCGCCCTGGGAAAAGACTGGCGCCAGTTGTCGAACTCGATGCCATGCAGCGAGGTGGGGTCGATGGTGAGCATCAGCAGATAGATCAAGGTCCAGAGGATACCCAACAGCAGGTAGAGGGAGAGCGAGCCGACGATCTTGTTCAGATCCACCCTGCCGACAAAAAGGATCTGGGTGGCGGCGCGGCGGAAGGCTGCCGCGAAAAAGGTCATCATCAGCCCCAGGGCGAAACAGTCGATGACGCGGGATTCCCACCACCGTGGCAGAAGGCTGAGCACCACCAGGAGTAACAACAAGCCGCGAATGAGGTGGCGCCAGGGACGGGAAGGGTGGAGGCTCTTCACGCTGAGCAGCATCATCGCAACGGTCGCCAGAGAGAAGAGTGTCTGGCCCAGGGTGTCGGGGAACTGACGAGCCACCGCGCTGCTGAACAGGATGGCAATCAGGGCAATGCAGAGATAGAAGAAATTGTTTTCCCGGCTAAGCTGTTTCATTCGATTGATTTGATGGCAAAGCGGTCGTCGGGCGAAAGATTAGCAGAACCGCATCCCCGCGGGGTGCCACAGCGTCGTTTTCCACGGTGACACCC
>JALVUB010000268.1 GCA_027023915.1 Sedimenticola sp. | reverse complement strand
TTCATCACCAAGCGCTTCGGCGGCACCCTCTCGGACGCGCTGGCCGAACCCGCCCTGTTCGATGAGTTCGTGGCCGCCGGCGAGGCCATCGCCGACCACTACGAAAAGCGCGAATACGGCCGCGCGGTGCGCGAGATCATGAAGCTGGCCGACCGCGCCAACCAGTACATCGACGAGAAGCAGCCCTGGGTGGTGGCCAAGGAGGAAGGGCGCGACGCCGAGCTCCAGGCCATCTGCTCCATGGGGCTCAACCTCTTCAAGGTGCTCATCGGCTACCTGCGCCCCATCCTTCCCGGCACCGCCGAAAAGGCCGAGGCCTTCCTGCGGATCGAGCCCCAGCAGTGGGAGCGGATCGCCCAGCCCCTGCTGGGCCACCAGGTGGCGAAATTCAAGCCCCTCATGACCCGGGTGGACCCCAAGAAGGTGGCAGCCATGGTGGAGGCCTCCAGGGAGGACATGGCGGCCAGGCCCCAGAAGGCGCAGAAGGCCGAAAGCGAAACCGCAACGCCCACCATCACCTACGACGACTTCGCCAAGGTGGACCTGCGCATCGCCCGCATCGAGAAGGCCGAGCTGGTGGAGGGGGCCGACAAGCTGCTGCGCCTCACCCTCGACCTGGGTGGCGAGAAGCGCAGCGTCTTCGCCGGCATCAAGGCCGCCTATCCCGAGCCGGAAAAGCTGGAAGGGCGCCTCACGGTGATGGTGGCCAACCTGGCGCCGCGCAAGATGAAGTTCGGCATCTCCGAGGGGATGGTACTGGCCGCCGGCCCCGGCGGGAAAGAGATCTACCTGCTCAGCCCCGACGAAGGGGCGGAACCCGGCATGAAGGTGAAATGAAGCCTCGAACCCTATTGGTAGGTCGGGCTTCAGCCCGACAAAGGAGACGCTTTCCCGGGGCCGGCGCTGTTGGCTGGAATGTCGGGCTGAAGCCCGACCTACGGAAGGTTCTGTCCCTGCTGTTCCTGACCCTGGCCGCCTGCGGCAGCCCTCCCCCTGAAAGCCGTTCGTTCAGCTGCAAGGGCGGCACCACCTTCGAGGTGACCGGCGGCGGGGACGCCATCACCCTGACCCTCAACGGCAAGGACCACCAGCTCCCGCGCGTCCACTCAGGGTCGGGAGAGAAGTACACCGACCGCCGGCTCCTCTTCTGGGAGAAGGGAGACGGCGAGGCGATCCTGGCCAGCAGCAGCCACGGCATGGTGCGCTGCCATCAGCAGTAAGCTCAGCCCGCCGCCACCACCCGGTTGCGCCCTTCCCGCTTGGCCCGATAGAGCGCCCTGTCAGCTTCCTTGAGCAGGGTGTCAGGCGGAACGGTTACCAACGGCTTCCTGCTTGCCACGCCGATGCTCACGGTCACGCCCGGCGTGCCATTTTCGCCCTTTTCGGCTGTGGACTTCTCCATCTCCCGACGCAGGGACTCGGCAATGCGCATTGCCGCATCCATATCGGCTTCCGGCAGCAGCAGAACAAACTCCTCTCCGCCGATGCGGGCCGCCAGATCCCTCGGCCTGCGGGCAAAACCAGCCAACACCTTGGCCACCCGTTGCAGGCAACGGTCACCGGCCGGATGACCATATTGGTCGTTGTAATTCTTGAAATGGTCGATATCCAGCAGCAGCAGCGAAACCGGACCGGAACGCTCCCGCCATGCACGGTTCAGCTGCTCCATGAAATTTCGACGGTTGCCGACACCGGTCAGCTCGTCCAAAAGGGCCAGATCTTCCAGCTTGTCGTTCAGCTCCTCCAGCCGCCCCTGTTCCTGCGTCAGCTTGCGTTGAAGCAGAAACTGGGCACGCGCGTCCCTTTCCAGGGAATAACTGGCGCCCATGCCACCCACTACGGCGGCCACCAGAAAAAACTGGCCGCCCAGCAACTGATCCCAGGGAATCCGGTCACCGGCAAGGACCGCCACCGCCTCGTTGGCGATAAAAAGCACAAGAGTAGACAAGCTGGCCCAGGCAAACCGCAGGCGCACGAAAGCATGAACGTAGAAAATCACCAGCATCAGGCCCGAATAGAAATAGCCGTAACTGGTTGGCGCCTGTCCCAGAAACATGCCCAGGGTTCCCAACCCGACCAAGGAGGTGGAAACAGCCATGAGAGGTTGGACCCAACGGTAACCCGATCCGACCAACAGCGCCGCCAGGGTGGCCAGCAGAATGGGAAGGCAAAAGAGATAACGCCATAACCAAAGGGTTTTCCAGGCGTCGGGGAAAACCGCTCTGTCAAGGAGACCAAAGGCCGAAAAGGCAACCGCGCCCAATGCAATGCCACCCACGGCAAATGCCCGGAAACGCTTGTCGTAATGCTGCTGAAAGGCATTTTCCAGCGATTTGTCGGCGAAAGTCAGCCAAAGCGGAACCTTCTCTGGCACTGATGCTCCTTTCATGACGCCAGTATACCCGCGATCGTCTTTTCAAGCTTTTGTTATCATTGGCGCAGCAAAGTTTCACCCGCCCGCCGATCCCACCCTGATGAATGAAGAGGCCCTTTTTCGGGAACTGCTCCAACTCGTGCTGCGTTACCGCCAGGGCGAAAGAGAGGACCCCCTGCTCCAACCACTGACACCAGAAACCCTTGGGCGCCTGTTGGAGTTGGAACGCCCCGCCGAGGGTGACTGGCGACAACTGCTGCGCTGGCTGGCGCTCTACCTGGAGCACTCGGTGAAAACCGGCCACACCGGCTTTCTCAACCGTATGTGGTCAGGGGCCAATCTTCCCTCCATTTTGGCGGAAATGGTGGTGGCGGTAAACAACACCTCCGCCTGCACCTATGAAAGCGCCCCCGTCTCCACCCTCATGGAGCGCCATATGCTCGACACCATGCTCGAGCTGGTGGGCTTCCGCGACGGCGAGGGGCAGATGAACACCGGCTCCAGCAGCGCCAACCTGGTGGCCATGCTGGCGGCGCGCAACGAGGCCCTGGAGCGCGCCAAGTCCGACGGGCTCTGGGGGCAGCAACGGCTGTGCGCCTTCGTCTCAGAGGACGCCCACTATTCCCTGGACAAGGCGGCCAACGTGCTGGGCATCGGCACCAGCCAGTTGGTGAAGGTGCCGGTGGACGGCCACGGCCGCATGGACCCGGCTGCGCTGGAGGCGCTGCTGGAAGAGCGCCGCCGGGCGGGCGAGCAGCCTTTCTTCGTCTGCGTCACCCTGGGCACCACGGTGCGCGGCGCCTACGATCCCGTGGCCCCGGTGGCTGCCCTGCGGGAAAAACACGGCTTCTGGCTCCACGGCGACGGCGCCTGGGGCGGCGCCGTGCTGCTGGACGACGAGCTGCGCCGACGCTACCTGCCGGACGCCGCCCTCCTCAACTCCTTCACCTGGGACTTCCACAAGATGCCCGGCACCAACCTGACGGCCAACATGCTGCTGGTCAACGGCCGCCGCGACGCCTTTCGCTGCGCGTGCAGCGCCGGCGAGCACAGCTACCTCTTCCGCGAGGAGCAGGAGACCCACGCCCTCGACCTGGGCGTCGGCTCCCTCCAGTGCGCGCGCCGGGTGGACAGCCTCAAGTGGTTCCTGGACTGGAAGTTCTTCGGCCGCGAAGGACTGGCGGCGCGGGTGCGTCGCTACCTGGCCCTGGCCGAGTACGCCGAGCGCCGCATCGGCGAGCTGCCGCAACTGGAGCTGGTGGTGCCGCGCGAATCCTTCAACGTCTGCTTCCGCTACCGCGCGCCCGCCGGCAAGGAGGCCAACGCCTTCAACCTGGCTCTGCGGCACCGGCTCTACCGCCGGGGGGAGGCCCTGGTGGGCGTCGGCTGGATCGGCGACACCCTCACCCTGCGCCTGCTCATCACCCACCCCGACTTCAGCGAGGCGGACGTGGACCGCTTCCTGGAAAAGGTGGTGGAGAGCGGGCGGGCGTTGTCGTAGCGGGGCCCTTGGTAGGTCGGGCTTCAGCCCGACGAATCACATGGCTGGTTTCAACGCATTCGGGGAGCCGGTGGGGGATCCTTCTTGGCGGGGACACCGTAAATACATCCTTGTAGGCTCTGCGGCAGCTTTCCTGCTGTGCAATCCCTGCTTCATAGGAAAGACCAGCCTTGCCATCCCTGGCAAGGCGTTCGCCAACTGCGAAAGCCCACTGGGCTTTCGGTTTGGCTCACCCCTGCTGCCGAAGCCCCGCCAAG
>JALVUB010000267.1 GCA_027023915.1 Sedimenticola sp. | reverse complement strand
GTCATCCTCCGGGTCCGGCGGAAACTTGTAAAATCCCCAGCGGGCACCCATGGCACATTCGATCAACACCTTGTCCTGGTCAACCCGGCAGTCACCCTGTTCACATTCATCCACCGGCACCCAGGCTCGGGGATCGTTTTTCCAGGCACAAAAGTCTCGGTTGGGGGGCTTTCCATAGGTGGCTTCCAACTCACGCCAAACAGCGATGAAATCACGCCACTGACGCTGATATTCAGGATTGCGGCGCAGAAACTCCCAGGCCCACTGCGCGGCGGTGAGCGATTCACAAAACCGATACTCCTCATCCTTTTTCCACTCCCGATGGATCATGACGCCATATTTGAACCCTGTCTTTAATTCAGGAAGGTCTGAAAAATTCAGACCTTCCTCCGGCACATGGATGTGCCGGCAAAATCAATGGCCCCAAGCCATTGATTTTGGAGCAAGCCGCAAACCGCGTTTGCGACGCGGCGAGCGCTGATAAAGCCATGGATGGCTTTTGTCAGAGCTTCCTTAACAGCAATGTTCAGGGCGCCACGAATTTTTCGAGGCGCCCTTCAGACATGTTTCCTTCAGAATATCAGAGTCATGGTAGTTCATTGAAATACAAGCGAACCTCTGATAAAAGCCTTCCAAAAGTCACCACCGTCGCTTGTGGCGATTAAGAAAAACAGGGATCCGCCGACAAAAGGCCCATCTGGAAAGTGTTCGAAGAGCGGGGCCGGAGATCACGAATAATGAATAAATTGGCCGCAATAACGGTGATGGAAAAGAACACTCAGGAAAAAGAAAACGACCTCCGGCTCCCATTGGAAGCTCAGCTGCTGCGGATGACCTTCGAGTCAACGGAACTGCCGCTGATGCTGGTCACCCTGGTGGGCCTGGTGACCTGTGTGGCCCTGTGGCATGCGGTGCCCCATGCCTGGCTCCTGGACTGGCTGGCGTTGATGGGCGTGGTGGTGCTGTTGCGCCTGCTTTCCGTGCGTCGCTATCTCCGCTTGTCACCGCCAGTGGAGGAAACCCCCCGCTGGCGCCGGCTCTGCCTGCTGCTGGCTGCTGTCAGCGGGATCGCCTGGGGTAGCCTGGCGTTGCTCAATTTCACCATGGATTCCGTACCCATGCAGTCGGTGGACTTGCTGGTGGTGATGGGGCTCCTGGCCGGTGGCCTGACCAGCTACGCCGCCGTAAAAGGGGCCTATCCCCTCTTCCTCGCCGCTGGTCTGATACCGGCGGGCTACTGGTTATGGCGTCAGCCGGATCAACACTGGAGCTGGTTTAGCCTGTTGGTGCCCCTGTTCGGCATCGCCATGTGGCGGTTCGGCGAACGTCACCGGCGTTTTCTCGCCCAGAGTCTGCTTCTCAGCCAGGTCAATGCCAGACTGGTGGATCAGCTCACAGACAGCAATACCCAACTGGCGGAAGAGAAAAGCACCCAGGAAGCCCTGCAACGGCTGGCATCCCTGGGTATCGCCGACGCGCCGTTGGAAGAGCTGCTCAAACAGGCCGTCGGCATCATCTGTTCCGTGCCCTGGCTGAAGGTCAAGGACGAAGGGGCGATCTTTCTCGCCGATCCGGAAAACCATCGCCTGCGGCTGGTGGCACCCTGGAAACTGCACCGGGAGCTGGTCGGTCGTTGCGCCCAGGTGCCTTACGGCCACTGCCTGTGTGGTCGCGCGGCGGCGGAAATGAAACTGCTTTTCGCGGACCATGTGGACCACCGCCACGACACCCGTTTCGACGGCATGAGCGGGCATGGCCACTACAATGTACCCATCCGCAAGGGTGATGAGCTGTTGGGTGTGCTGGTTCTCTATCTGGAAGAGGGACACAAGGAGAAACCCGCCGAGCGCGCCTTTCTGGAGGCCGTCGCCGACAGTCTGGCTGGCGTGATTGAGCGGATACGGGCGGTGGAGTCCAGCCGAATCGCGGTACGTGCCATCCAGGCCACCAACGACGCTGTGGTCATCACGGATGGGGATGCCAACATAATAAGCGTCAACCGTGCTTTCACCGAAATCACGGGTTACCAGGCCCACGAAGTGTTGGGCAGAAATCCGCGCGTTTTGCGCTCGGATCATCACCCCCGGGATTTTTACCAGGACATGTGGGAAAAGCTCCTCCGCGAGGGACACTGGCGGGGAGAGTTATATAACCGCCGCAAGGACGGCACATTGATTCCGGTGCTCCAGGATATTTCCGCCATCAGCGACGGCAAGGGCGCCATCAGCCACTTCGTCGGCGTGTTCCACGACATCAGTCACTTCAAGCAGACGGAAGAGGAGATGCACAAACTGGCCTACTTCGATCTGCTTACCCAGCTGCCCAACCGCCGCCGTCTCGAAGAATGCCTGCAAGAGATGCTGCTGCAACACCAACGCGACGGCACGCGACTGGCCATGTTGTTCATCGATATCCAGGGCTTCCGCAAGATCAACGAATCCTTCGGCTATAACGCCGGAGATCAGATACTGCGCGAGGTGGTGGAGCGTCTCAACGGCGTGGTACGGGAGGGCGATAAAATCGCCCGCATCGGCGGAGATGAATTTTCGATATTGATGCCCCGGGTGTCCGATGCCTTCATCGCCGAAAGAACAGCCAGAAGGATAGTGGATGCGATGTCGCGCCCCTACCGTATCCAGGGGGTCACTATCAATTGCAGCGCCCAGGTGGGCATTGCCATCTTTCCCGACGACGCAGTGGACGCCCATGGGCTGATGAACTGCGCCGACGCCGCCCTGCACCAGGTGGTCAGCAAGAAGGACGCGGCGGGATACTCGTTCTACTCGGAACAGCACAAGGTCCGTTCGTTGCAGCGTCTGCGCTTGGAAAGCGACCTGCGCCAGGCGGCGAAACGTGGCGAGCTTGTGCTCCACTACCAGCCCCAGTTCCGGCTCAAGGATGGCATGTTGGCGGGCGCCGAGGCGCTGATCCGTTGGCGGCACAACGGGCATCTGGTGCCCCCGATGGATTTCATACCTCTGGCCGAAGAGAGCGGCCTTATCGTGCCCATCACCGAATGGATACTCCCACAGGTTGTTACCGACTGGTTCTCTCCCGAAGCGGTGGCCGGTCCCCAGCGGGTGGCCATCAACATCTCCAGCAGGCATTTTGTCAAACCGGACCAGTTGGTGAAGCTTGTGTCGGAAACCCTTGCCCGCCGTGGTGTGTCGCCAAAAAACATCGAACTGGAGGTCACCGAATCCAGCATACTGGACAATATCGACCGGGCCACTGAAACCCTCCAGAACCTGCGGAACCTGGGGGTGAGCATTGCTCTTGACGATTTTGGTACTGGTTACTCTTCCCTGAGCTATCTCGTCTCTCTGCCCATCGACCTGCTCAAGCTGGACCGGCGGTTCGTGCGCGACATCACCGAAAACCGACGAAGCCGGGATATTGTCCGGGGCCTGGTGATGATGGCTCACAGCATCGGCATCGATGTCATCGCCGAGGGCATAGAAACAGAAGAACAGGCCAACGCGCTGCGGGACATGGGGTGCGACCTGGGACAAGGCTTCCTTTTCGGCCGCCCCAGCCCCCTGACCGACTTCAAATGGTGCGTGACAGCCAAACAGAAGAGCGCCTGACCAGACAGGGATTCACCGCCGGGTAAGGGCTTGACGACACTCCTCGTACGGCAAGGATGGCTTTTGCCGGAGCTTCCCTTATGATTACCCCATGACTGATCCGTTCGTTGACTGGTTTCGCGGCGCTTCGCCCTATATTCACACCCATCGCGGCAGTACCATGGTGCTGGCCTTCGGCGGCGAACTGGTGGAAGCACCCGGCTTTCCCGCCTTCGTCCACGACCTGGCGCTGCTACACGGTCTTGGCATCCATTTGGTGCTGGTACATGGCAGCCGGCCCCAGATCGAGGCGCGGCTGAAGGCACGCGGCGCGCGCATGGAAGTCATCAACGGCATGCGCGTCACCGACGATGCGGCCCTGGCCTGCGTCAAGGAGGCCGCCGGCAGCGTGCGGGTGGAGATCGAGGCGTTGCTCTCCATGGGGCTGGCCAACTCTCCCATGTCGGGCGCCCGCATCGAGGTGGACTCGGGCAACTTTGTCACCGCCCGTCCCCTAGGCATTATCGACGGCGTGGACTATCGACATACCGGCGTGGTACGTCGCATCAATGCCGCCGCCATCCGCAACCGGCTGGAGAATGGCGCCATGGTGCTTGTGTCTCCCCTGGGTTATTCACCAACCGGGGAGGTATTCAATCTCAACGCCGCCGACGTGGCTGCGGAG